>CAZIMH010000306.1:0-3906 GCA_964540155.1 uncultured Saprospiraceae bacterium | reverse complement strand
GTCAGAGACAAATTAGCATTGCTGCTTATTTTGAAAGAAACGAGAGCCATCAACTTTATACACGGAAAAACTTTGATGGACATCTTACCGCCAGTGCTTTTGTACTTGACAGACAAAAACGATGTCTGCTTCTTATCCAACATCGGTCTTTGGGTAAGTGGCTACAACCCGGTGGCCATATAGATGCATCTGATCATAGCATTCTGGCAGCAGCCTATAGAGAAGTAGAAGAAGAGACAGGTATTTCTAAAGATCATTTACATCTTATGCAAGAAGATAGCAAGGTGCCCTTTGATATAGACTCTCACCATATTCCAGCAAATCCTAATAAAGAGGAGGACAGTCATTTTCATCATGATATTAGATTTCTATTTCAGTATACAGGAGAGAATGACGTCATCATCAATATCGAAGAATCAGAAGACTACAAGTGGATACCGCTAACAGACCTGGAGTCTGATTCTATTTTTGGGAATATGGTGACTAAGATTCGAGATAGCTTTTGACTTGCATGCTGATTGATGATCAGATTACCTACTTTTAAGGATATAGGTAAAAGTTTGACTTTATAATTATAACACATTCTATCATGAAAATTAAAGTAAGTCTTGTTCAAGAAAGCCCGGTCTTCTTTGATAAAGAATCGACTTTAGTTAAACTGGAATCGTTGTCTAAGTCCTGTGCTGATCAAGGTGCTAATCTGATTGTGTTTCCAGAATCTTTTGTACCTGGCTATCCACGTGGTTTCAATTTTGGGGCAACAATAGGCAAACGTACTAATGAGGGTCGTGAGTTGTATAATATATACCACCGAAACAGTATAGACCTTGAATCCGAAGATCGCCAACGACTTGAGCAATTGGCCAAAGAGAGTGGAGCCTATCTGATTATTGGTGTGACGGAAAAAGAAGCACATCATGGAAGTTTATATTGCTCTATGCTCTATATCTCTCCTTATAAAGGCTTATTAGCTGTCCATAGAAAAATAAAACCTACAGGGACCGAACGGCTGATTTGGGCGGAAGCGGGTGGAGAATCTCTAGTAGCTGTGGATACACGTATAGGGAAACTTGGAGGTCTGATTTGTTGGGAAAATTATATGCCTCTAGCAAGAATGTCAATGTATCAGCAAGGAGTACAAATTTATGTGGCACCAACTGCAGACTCAAGAGAAGTGTGGATACCTACGATGCAGCATATAGCACTCGAAGGACGATGTTTTGTCTTGGGATGTAATCAGTACTTTACTAAGTCTATGTATCCAACTGAGTATCAACATTTGGTCGAAGCTGAAGTTGAGGATTTCTGTCGAGGGGGAAGTATTGTCGTCTCTCCAATGGGTCAAATTCTGGCTGGCCCTTTATTTGATAAGTCAGGTATAGTTACTGCGGAAATTGATTTGGAAGATATCACAAAAAGTAAGTTAGATTTTGATGTGAATGGTCATTATAGTCGAAGAGATATATTTGACTTTACGGTTAATGGACAACCGAAGATTGTAAAGGAGTAAGTGATTTGATAGATTTTCAGCATAAGTAAACGGCCTCAAATTCTTCAGCAGATTTTGAAATGGACTTAAGCGAAAAGTTAAACCTTGTCTATGCGCAATTTAGTATATCTACTATTCTTAGTAGCCCTTTTTTCGTCTTGTATAATTAGGATATTATTTATTTTTCCAGCGCTTGGAAGCCATATTGAGTAAGATAGGATTGTCGTCTGTAAATACCTTTGCAGTTGATTGATTTAATCTTTGCTTGTCTATCTGAAAATTATGAAGGTATTGCTGTTGGCCATCTATGATACTATTCCAATTGGAGATATTTAAAGTTTCCTCTTTATGACCTACGATTATATAGTCAGAGTTAGAAGTCGCTTTTGAAGTTCGGAATATTAAGGTATTCCATCCAGCAGATTCTATGGTGCGATTAACACTAGACAGTAAAGCATCTTCATCACCTTTTACGATACCCCCTACTTCTACTACCATAACACCATCTTGATTCACCTTAGAATAGCATTTCTCAAAACTCTGCTTAGTAAATAAATTCCAGGGTGGTATACTGCTATTAAATGCATTAAGAATTAGGATATCATATTTTTCCTCAGACCTGTTCAGGAAATGTCGCCCATCATCCAGTGCTACTTTGACAGATTTTGGAAGGTTGAAATAATTTTGTGCTGCATCCACTACATGCTTATCTATCTCCACAGCTGTGACCTGTCGATTCTGATTGGCTAGGAAGGTAGAGACGATACCACCGCCTAACCCAATGTGTAATACTTTTCTATGTGTAGGGTAGGCATTGAAGATACCCTTCATGAATTCTGTATAGGCTAGCATAGAAGCGCCACCAGCTGTTATGGACTGGATTGTATTGTTGACAAGGAGGCCTCTTATAGTGCCTATGACATTCGCATATTTCACTTTGAAATCTACAACTAATACAGAACCGAATACTCCTGTTTTGTCAGAGAGAATATTTGAACTAATCAATTCTGCACTATCAAATAAGCTATTTTCATTAAATAGTCTTTCTACTCTTTTTTCGGAGTTATTAGAAGAATAGCTAGTGCCGGCAATGAAAACCACAAAGAGGATGACTAATGGTCTTACATACTTGGGTGAAGAGACCTTGAGAAGGATAGCAGTTGCTATCAGTATACTACCAAAGATAATACAGGTATAGGTCAAGCCCATAGCAGGTATGAATATGAGTGCCGACATAAGTACACTTATCACACCACCTAGTGTGGAGATGCTCAAGATAAGCCCCGCTTCCTTACCTACATCTTTATTGTGGGTCAACAGTTCTATCAAGGTAGGACTGACACAGCCTAACAAGATGATTGGAGGCAGTAGGAAGACTATTGTCGATAGGATACTAATCCATATCAAATCCATATTAAAGAATAGCTGTAAACTATAGAAGCTTAAA
The DNA here is from genome assembly GCA_964540155.1 of uncultured Saprospiraceae bacterium. Lineage (GTDB taxonomy): Bacteria > Bacteroidota > Bacteroidia > Chitinophagales > Saprospiraceae > RFSX01. The sequence goes on along the minus strand of CAZIMH010000306.1, from coordinate 970 downwards.
TATGGCATAACTGTTACAAAGGCACCCCCGATTAAGAGATAGTAGAACAGCAACTTTTTAGGATTGTACATTTTGGTAAAATAACCCCCCGCAAAGTAACCAATGGCTAATCCAATTAAGGTTGTACTCAGCACTGAAGACCACACATATAGTGAGACACCAATCTGAGACTCTATCAGTTTTGCAGAGCATACCTCAGCTACTAATAGGGTAGCGCCTTCAGCAAATGCAACGTAGTACAGAAATAAGTTATTAGAGGCCTGTTTGTTAGGATTCATGTAATCGCTTTCTAGACAGCAAGTTCTACAATTGGGTGACTATTTACAAATAAATTGCCCAGTCATGTCTAGAGATAGGTTCAGTGTAGGTTGTCTTTTGTCTTCATATGAATTGTTTGTAGCGTCTTAGGTCCAATTTCTATTGTGTGATTTTCATTGTCAATAGACAAGTCTAGATGGTAATCACTCTCATTCTTATTATAAATTACAACAACAATTGTATTATCTGGATTTTTTGCTGCAGTGTATATTAGACCATCTTCTTTCTCCCCAGTAATACTGATTCTCTCAGCATTGGGTCTTATGAATTTGCTGAAGTGGCTAAGTAAAAAATAAAGCGGTGTGTAGGTTACTTCATCGGTATTTGGATTAATTAATACTGGGGCACTATTAAAATTATCATAGGGGTTTGGCTTACCTTCATTACTTAGAATCATGCACCATTCTACGTACCCTTGCGTTCCATGATTTACATCATTAATGATATCATACACATAGGTATCAAATGGAACAAATTTTCCCGCATAGTCTGTGCTTTCAGTCCAATACTGTCCAATGGGATTATTTTTATTTATATCTATACTTGATTCTGTATGAATCATTCCTTTGTTTTTCCAATTTTGCCTCAGGTTTTCTAGGTCATCTATATGCCAATTATTTTCTTCTAGCTTAGAACTTGCATACCAATGAAA
>CAZIMH010000305.1:0-3925 GCA_964540155.1 uncultured Saprospiraceae bacterium | reverse complement strand
CCACCTCGTTCGTTTCCTACTACCATTTCCAAAAAGCCATCATTGTCTATATCTGAAGTAGCAAGCGTTGTATTCCAGCCAACATTAATACCTCCAGTGATAGAATCAAGTAGGGTAAATCTTGAACCTAGATCATCTCTATTGACTAGATATCTTTTGATGTTGCCAGGGTCAGAGCCAAGTAGGAGGTGTAAATCATCACCGACCATTACAGTATGTGGTGCACTATTACTTCTGTCAGAGTTTTGCGCTGTTCTTGAGGTTCTGATCCGTCCTAAGGCAGCATTATTTACTGGATTTGTTAAGTCCGGATCAAATTGGGGATTTCCTATTTCTCCAGTATTTTGATAGTAGGCTATGCTTCCAAAGTAGATGTCGTCAGGGTCAGTATTATTGATATTAGTTGTCCGCTCTCCGATAAGAATATCATTCAGGCCATCTCCATTCAAATCAGCAATATCTGGTTTTCCTCTTGGTCCAATTTGAATACCCATGTAGTTGGGTATTAGTCTGAAAGCTGAAGGCTGATTTGGCCCTGCCGTATTTTCATATAGATAAAGATTTCCATCGGTCAATCCAATCAGCAAATCCATGTCACCATCACCATCTATGTCCCCTAGTGCTGGATGAGGGTTTGTAGAAGTGGTTGAAAGTTCGTTGAATTCAAGATAGTCTTCATCTACTAGCGAGAATTCTGGATTGGTCGATGTACCTGTATTTCTGTAAAGCACTAAGAACATCCCTTCTATTGGAAGATTATTGCCGAAATATCCGTTAGATGCAACTAACAGGTCCATGAGACCATCTGCATTCTCATCAAAAAATAGCGGTTCCGAGAATGAGCCAAAGTCGATGGTTTCTTCTGATAAAAAACGATTGGTTCTAAATGAAAAAACTTCCTCAGGATTTCCTGTATTATTATAATATAAAATATTATCAAAGTTCTGCGAAACACCTTGTGAATTAGGACTGGCCAGCATATCCTTGCGTCCATCACCATCTACATCAACATGAAAGCTTCCAAGAAAAAATGGCATATCTACTGGTATATCGTAAGATGGAAATTCTTCTTCCCAATGCGTCATGTAATTATCTTCTGGCGTGCCACCATTTTCGGCAAAGACTAAGCGTCCACTGCTCAAGTCCCCTATAACTAAATCAATATCTCCGTCAAGCTGATTATCAAATCCCATGAGTGTAGATCCGGAATGAACGCCGCCGCCTCTAATATCGGTGTCATTATCATTCAAACGACTGGCACAGTCATCCGAGTTGTCACTCAATTCCAATGACCCTGAAAAACCAGATTCTCTGAATTTGCCAAAACAGAAATCCTCTACTACGAATCTCATGCTATCTTGGGGCAATCCCTCCTCCACTTGTAGATTTTTAAAGTAGACCACAAATGTCCCGCCCAAATCGAAACTGAGGATATCTAAATCTCCATCCTGATCTATATCTATAATTTCAGGAATATCAATGAAAGGAATTGAGATAGTGAACCACTGTGATCCCACTGAATAATAGAGAAACTGAAAATCATTTTCAGTAGCAAATGGACTGCCCATTCGTCTAATTCTAAATTTCAATTCACCATTTTCCATGTAACCCTCATATAACTGGATACTAGGAAGTTGGGCAAAGGTGGGAGAAACAAAAAGGTCTGGTATATTATCTTTGTTATAGTCTCTTACTACAGCCCATGAGATCAGTGAATCAGGAAAAACTTGCTGTATCTCTCTATCTAAAGTATAAGCGTCTGATAATCCAGAACCCTCATAAGAGAAAACCATAGGTACAGCACCTTTTCTATCAAAAACAAATATGTCTTCTATACCATCTTGGTTAAAATCTCCATTAGAGAACTGTGGTGAATCAAATCCTCCTGTGAATGGATACTTTAAAGCTTGATTGTTGTGATTTACAATGCATTCGAATGGCGTAAAATCTTGTCCTTTCAAACAAATGGTAAATAGAAATTGGAAAAGAAAAGCAAGCTTTAATGGATTCATCCTGAGTTGTTTTATTAATAAAAGTAAACTATAAAAGAACACTTAAGAAAACATATTAAAGTTTTATTAATATATTACTTTTGCAGCGTTGCTTAACAAATATCTTTCTAATTCAAGAATGTTTGAAAGAGCTCGGAGTTTTGTAGCGACAATTGCATAAATTTTGTGTTGATGGCACAAGAATTGACAGTTAATAGATAGGCGAAGGGTACCAAAAACTGACTTTTTTGTTCCAATTCAATAAAATATTGGAATCTGACTGAAATTTTAATCAGTTTTTAACTGTTTTTACATTCAGAATTAAGTCAATAAACCAAAGACTTACGCTATGGCAAACGAAATCACACTACAGCACGAGCAAATAACTTTAGAACGCGAACACAAACGCAAAAGCACTAAGATTACTATTGCTGTTCACGTGGTTATGATCCTCCTGGCCTTCTTGTACAAATGTGAGTACGAGAAAACTACTGATAAGCAATATTCCGTTGCTATCAACTTCGAAGAAATTATTCCGCCTAAACCTGAAAAGCTAGAGGACTTCTCAGAAAGTTCTAATAGTAATAAGGCTTCTGCGGATGAAGGTGCGCCAAGTAAAGATGCTGATAAGCCTGAACCCATAGATCAGGTAGAGCAGACGCCACTGGAAACGACTAAGCCAGAAATAAAAACACCAAAGCCAACACCTACACCTCCTACACCTACTGATCCAATAATCTCGGAGACAGTGGATCCGGATGAGACAGATATAGTGGCGGTGGAAGAAGCGATAGAAGTAGAGGAAGTAGAACCTGAGCCAGTACCAGATCCAGCACCAGCGCCAGATCCTATACCTGACCCAGAACCTGCTCCACCAGCTGCTGAGCCTTCTGTGAGTGATCGGATAGGAAATATTCTAGATAAATTCAAGAAAGGTGGCAGCGCCAGTAACGATAAGGATGATGGAAAGCCTTCAAGATCAGGTGGTACAGATGGCAGTGGAGAAGGCCAATCAGGCGATGGCCCAGGCGCCAGTGAAGGAAATGATAGTGACGAAGGAAAAGGTACGGGTGGCCCTGGAACAGGTACTTATGATGGGTCAGGCAGAGGTGTATTTGGCAGAAAGGTGATTCATCGAAATTTTAAAGATATACTATCGGTCGGATTTGAGAACCAAGAAGGCAAGAAGATAGTCGCCAAAATTTGTATTAACAGATCAGGTCATGTCGTCTTTGCAGAGTTGTTAGAATTCGAAACAACTGCTATTATTCCTGCAGGAAAAGATAAGAAAGTACTTAAAGGATTCTATGGTTACCGATATGAAAGAGACATGTCTGCTCCAGAAGAGCAATGCGGTAAGCTGTCCTTTTTAATAGAAAATATTAATGCCTTTGGCCAATAGGAATTTATAAAAAGAATAATTTAATAAAAAGGCTTGCTTCAGTTGGAGTAAGCCTTTTTCTATTTTAGTGGTCCTAAGAGAATTAATATAAGTTGGAAGCCTTTACCTTACTAGAAGTGAATCAGTATGTCAAGCGTGTGCTTGCGCTAAATTTTGAGGATGCCTTCTGGGTGGAATGTGAAATAAATCAAGTGTCCCAATCCAAGGGTAATGTATATCTCGAACTGATACAAAAGGCTGAAGATTCTAATGAAATACTGGCAAAGAACTCGGCTCAGATTTGGTATCGGCAACATAATTTTGTCAGAAAAAAACTAGGCAAACTCGCCAATGCAATCATATCTGAAGGTGTAAAAGTCAAATTCAAAGTCAATCTGAATTATAGTGAAAGGTATGGTCTCAGCCTGATAGTAGAAGACGTGGATCCCGCTTATACCTTTGGACAATTTGAGATGGATAGGCAGAAGACTATAGAGCAACTGAAGGAAAAAGATTTGCTGGATAGAAATGGAGATAAACCACTCCCTACAGT
>CAZIMH010000304.1:0-3934 GCA_964540155.1 uncultured Saprospiraceae bacterium | reverse complement strand
AAGCCTTGTTTGCCGTAACTTTACACCCGCTTGCCACATCAACTAGGCGAGAACCAAGCCTGATCCTAATTATTAAAATTTAAAGACTTCAATCAAGATGAAAAATTTGATTCTATCCATCCTATGTATTGTTGTCCTCCATTCAGGAGTGATAGCTCAGTGTGAGACAGGTGGCCTTGAAAGAGAAGCCATCGGTGTCATAGGAAATGACCATAGGGTAAATAATGCCTTTTCATATGGTATGATTTCTTACCAAAGTCATGCGGATAACTACTACTATGCTTCCCCAGATGAGCCACTATTTTACCTTGGATTTGGTAAGAGTTTGTGGGCAGCTGCAAAAGACATGTCAGGAGAGCTGATGATGTCTGCCAATACTTTTCCTCAACTCAGTGTACACGACTTTATTCCAGGACCGCTGAATAGTGAGACTGGAGAACCCTTCGACTTGCCGTGTGACGTCTTTAATAGGGTATGGGTTGTGCGCGAAATAGACGTTTTCCTCATGAGAACCCTATTTGAAGAGAATAACCTGACCATAGACGATATATCGACAGATATTCTGGAGTGGCCAGCTAGAGGGAATCCACATTTGGGCCAAGCGACCATGGACAGAGACCTGGCACCGTTTTTTGATTTGAATGGAGATAATGTGTATAATCCGCTTGATGGAGATTATCCATTGGCGTTGGCAGAAAGCCCAACGTTTATACCTCATCAGTTTAGCTTTCTGATATACAATGATAGAACACGGAATTTTCAAACTTTTGGTGAGTCTATGGGTTTGGAGATTATGCAAACCAATTTTGTGGTTAATTGTACAGAAGATTCACCGGCTGAAGATGGTGTTTTCACCAGGTTAACGTACAATTATTTTGGTCTAGAGCCACTATCGGAATTGAAGTTGGCCATCTGGGAGGATAATGATATGGCTTGCAATCAGAATGACTATGTAGGCTGTGATTTGGACCTCAATTGCAGTTATTTCTACAATGAGAGTGGAGAGACATGGAGAGATGAATGCCATGATCCTGATGTTCCAGACGATAACGGGGCTATCAGAACCAGTGTCTTTTTGAATCATAGTATTAAATCATTTCGAAATTGGTTTTTACTTGGAATAGGTAACCCGATCGTACCAGCTATAGATCCTACTGGGGCGCAAGAATATTATAGATACATGACAGGTCTTTGGCGGGATGAAACCCCACTTAGCCCAGGCGGTAATGGATATGACCCATCTTCTACAGAAACAACGTTGTTTGCCTATCCTAATAGGCCTACAGATTCTGATGGTTGGTCCATGCAAACTGCTGGCATAGAAATTCCTATAGATACGAGGTCTTTGTCAGTACTTGTGGACGAGACTAATGTGCAACCGGGCGCATCAGGCACGATAGATATGGTCGACCACTTTTTGTATGACCCTAGTACAGATCGCTTAGAAGTCTTTGAGCAATGGCCAGATCTCATGAATGATTTGAAAGAAGAATTCGAAATGATGAAGCGAGGAGAATTCAATTGTGGGATACAGCTAGAGCAATGTCTACAAGACTGTGTCTGGCCAGGCGATGTTAATCGAGATGCTACCGTAAATGGGAAAGATATTATTTCGGCAGGTGTGTTAGCAGGATTGGATATAAATGACGGGATTCCTAGGGGACTACAAACGTCTGATTGGTTTGGGTTCAATGCAGATGATTGGGCCGTATCTCTAGGAGGCGTCAATGCTAAGAATGGAGATGTCAATGGCAGTGGTACGATTAATGGTGCAGACTTGGAAGACTTGACTGAGAATTTTGGAAATATTAGAGAGGGCTATGTTCCTGTAGACCGTGTTCTTAATCAAACAATAGACCCTCAAGGACTCAGAGTCCAACTGGAAGAGGAAACGGTAGACCTAGAAGGCGCGACTTTATTCGATAGGATAATTAATACCGATATAATTCTCGGAGATCAAGATAATGCAATAAGCAGCAGTCTGCATGGGCTCTCATTCGACATGCAATTCGATACCAACCTTGTCGTTCCATTTGTGAAGGTAGATGAGATAGTTAGCCCTTTATTTGATTTCGCATTTGCTGATATGACAAATGCTGTCAGAGATGGCAATGCATTATTAGGCAATGATAATATCCAATATGGCTTTACCCAATTAGAAGGTGACGAAGTGACCATAGGTGGTGTATTAGCCAACCAGAATCTATTCGTAAAGGATGATGCCCGAACAGCTAACCCAGACGGAATAGACACCTTGAGGATTAGGTTTTTCAATGTGTGTGGTGTAGATAGCGAAGGCAACCCAGTCAACATTGGGGTGGTTACAGATACATTGATTATAACAGGATTGATATTTGATCCTGCGGTGGTTTCCAGCACTGTAGATGTAGATGAACTAGATACGACCATCAAGTTATATCCTAATCCAGTGGGAGAAGAATTATTTGTCACATTCTCTGCTCCGATGGCGGGAACGCTGTCTATAGTAAACATCCAAGGGCAGAAATTGTATCAGCAAAGATTGTCTCAAGAAAGCCAGTTACGCGTAGACGTTAATGACCTTTCTGCAGGGGTATACATAGTACAGTTTACTGATGAGATAGGGAGAATAATTACAGCTAAGTTTGTGAAGTAAGAAAAACAATTAAGTAAGAATATAAACAGGGGCAGACCATACAGTCTGTCCCTGTTTTATTATTAAAAAGATGAAAGCTTCAGAAATTTCACATTATTTAGACATTATCTAGAAATTTAATAAACCTTTGTCCTCACAAAATCACAGCTTACAGCAACATGATTACCTTTTCTGATCTGCATCTAACAAAGTTTCTTTGGCAAGCGCTGGAAGACCTTGGGCTACAATACCCCACTACAATTCAGCACAAGACCTTTTCTCCTATAATGTCAGGCAAGGATATAGTCGGTATAGCGCAGACAGGGACTGGTAAGACTTATGCTTATTTGCTACCGACATTGAAAATGTGGAAGTTTACTAAGTCGCCTCATGCGCAGATTCTAGTCATTGTACCCACAAGAGAGTTGGTCGCCCAGGTCGTAGAAGAGGTAGAGAAGCTGACGAAATACATGAACGTCTCAACTGCTGGGGTGTATGGGGGCACTAATATCAAAATGCAGAAAGCAGAATTAAGCTTGGGTGTGGATGTGATCGTCGGTACACCTGGCCGATTGGTGGACCTTATGCTGGATGGCGTACTCAAAGCCAAACATATCAAAAAACTCATTATAGATGAGGTGGATGAGATGCTCCACCTTGGATTCAGGACTCAATTGAGAACGATATTAGACTTCCTGCCTGAGCGACGCCAAACGCTGATGTTCTCCGCTACTATGCCTGAAGAAGTCGAAGCCATAGTCAATCTTTTCACTGACTATTATACCAAGATAGAGGCCGCCCCTTCTGGCACACCACTTGAAAGCATCGACCAGTATCTATTCCGAGCGCCTAATTTCAATACCAAAGCTAACCTGTTAGAGCACCTGCTAGATACGGATACGTCAATGAGCAAGGTACTCGTGTTTGTCAGTATCAAAAAAATGGCTGATGCCCTTTACGAAAGACTCTTTCTGAAGATGGAAGAAAGGGTAGGCGTCATACATTCTTCCAAATCTCAAAACACCAGATTCAATACCGTCAATCGATTTCAGGAAGGAGAGATGCAGGTTGTGATCGCAACAGATATTATTGCAAGAGGGTTAGATATCTCAGAAGTGACTCATGTGGTGAATTTTGATTTACCGGATGTAGCAGAGCAATATATACACCGTATCGGCCGTACGGGGAGGGCTGAGAAGAAAGGCATCGCCATTTCATTTGTGACTGAATCAAACGATGCACAAAGAGAAGCCATTGAAGCGCTTATGGATATGACTATACCTGAGAGCTTCATTCCTGAAGGAGTACAGATTTCTGAAG
>CAZIMH010000303.1:0-3969 GCA_964540155.1 uncultured Saprospiraceae bacterium | reverse complement strand
CTGAAAAAATAGCTTTCAAATTGCCATCTGGCCAATTGGTACCCGCTCATTTTCACGTGACAGAAGTAGGAAAGGTGACCAAAGATTTTATTGATTGTGGAGGCGTCGTTAGACATGAGGAGAAAGTGAACTTTCAGTTATGGGAAGAGAATGATTACGACCACAGATTACATCCTGAAAAATTACTTCACATCATAGAGCTCTCACAAAAGAAATTAGGCATAGGCAACCTAGATATAGAGGTGGAATATCAGAGTGATACAATCGGGAAATACAGTCTCGATCACGACGGCAAAGATTTTGTTCTTGTGAGCACACAAACTGATTGTCTAGCTAAGGATAACTGTGGTGTCCCTCAAACTAAGAAGAAAATTAATCTTTCTGAATTGGTGACTAATAACAGTTGTTCCCCTGGGTCAGGGTGTTGTTAGAGGGGCTTTCAGATTTGTTAGAACAATTAAGCATAGGGCATCGAAACTACTGGAATTCAATCTAATTACCTTTAGATTCTTTGTTGGCACAGCGCTATCTTAATGTATATCTTATCCCTAATAGGAATCGAATTGCTTCATATTCTTTATCATATAGAATTCCTGAACGATTTGCGACAGAGTATAGTGGGTTGGTTGCATTAGAATAATTCAACCCGCATGAAAATTCTAGTCCTCCATTGAATTTCCTCGCATATCTTAAAGATATATCCATCCTACTCAGTCCTGAATAACTAATGATATCAGGAGAATTTTCCACTTTCGAAATGAGGTTATCAGGATCTCTGAAATAGCCATTGAGTTTTGTTGAGAATCGAAATGCAGATGTTATACCAAACTGAATAGTGGATTGTTGGCTGAGCAAAAAATCATATTGAAGGCTAATAGGAAGACTCCAGAGATGTGATCTGTTAGTCACATTAAATTCAGTGGTAGTTGTGGTTGTCAGTATCCGCTCACCTGGTAAATAGATAGGCTCTGCGCCAGCAATTATAATAGCAGAATCTAACGCCATATTCTCTTCAGTAATGACTATATCAGTCCCTTCAAATCGAGATTGTATCAGTTCGTAGTCGATACCAATTCCTAAAGAAATATTTCTAAAAATTGGTGTGAAAAATTGGAATGAAGATAGGTTTGAAAAAACCAATTGTTCATTGTCCTCCGCAACTTCGATACTGCCTGTTAAAGGCACAAAATCCATAGTGCCTATACCCATTGAATTACTAATGGATATATTAAACCTTTTGTTGGCCATTCTTTGCTCTAAACTTACTTCTACAGGCAGCATCTGTATAATGGATTGCGATACAGGTAATTGCAATTGCTCAAGTCCTGAGATTGGAGACAAATTGGATAGCTTCGGTGATAATAAAGTTAGTTTTTTACTAAATACTACTTCACTATTGATGGTTCTACTTACTAGTGGAGATATTCTATTGTCATTACTATATATATGTTGTAGTGGATGAATTTGTATTGGGACTTGAATATGACTTTTCTTAGCAATTGGATTTGAAGAGGGCGCTTCTGAAAAATTCGATCTATTTGTTGTGTGGTCAAGTCTCTTTGTAATAGATTCGTCTATTTCGTTTTCAATTGCAGTTGTTCTTTTTGGAATATTCACTTCTTCTACTACCGGCATGTATTGATCCTCGACTTCTTGAAGATTACTGATATGATGCATTCCTAAGAAACCGATTGCCACAACACCAAATAGAAATACAAATAAGATTCTTCTCTTACGTTGATCTTTATCCAATTCTTTTTCTATAGCCTCCCATAGCTGATCGTCGTTCCATATATGGTCTTGGGCTTTACGAGTTGTTGACTTCATAGTGTAAGGTTGATTGGTTGAATTGATGCCAAATTTTATTGAATGCCTTTTTGGCTCTAGACATTCGTGCTCGAGCAGCAGGTTCCTTTATTCTCAATGCCTGTGCTATTTCCTTGTAACTATATTCTTCAAAGTAATAGAGATTCATCATGACCTTATGAGTTGGTGTCATAAGATTGATGACTTGCTCTACTTCTTGTAATGTGAGTTTATTGAGTTCTGCTTCTACCTTTACAACATTGTCATTCTGCACAAATGAAGCCTGAAAAACCTTGGATTTTCTTAGTTGCATTAAAGCCTCATTGACTACAATCTTAGCTGACCACGCTTCAAAACCACCTTTCGAAAAATCGAATTTCTTAATCGACCTGAAGATTTTCAGATAAGCAGATTGCACAACATCTTGCGCATCTTGTATAGAAATGCAATAGCGAAGACTTATCGCTTTTAATCGTTCCTTTGAATGGAGATAGAGCTGTTTTTGTGCTGCTCTATCTCCTTTCTTGCATTTCTTTATAAGGTCTTTCTCTATTTTCACGAAATCTCTAATTCCCTTTATCAAAGATTCTAAAAGAGCAATTGACATTTTGACTAGGGGTTGTAATCGTACTCAACTCTCCTATAAGTGTGCCCGTAATCCACCTTCCATCTATATCTGTGATATCCGCAATCAATGTTGTGGGTTCATCATACGAGAACCATGTTTCGATTACTTGATATACGCCTGATGATTGGCGTTCAGATCTCCAATATCGAATCCACCTTATAGAATTTTCACCTAGTTTTACATCATCAATAGCCAAAAATATTGTCTCTTTTAAATCTCCTTGTTTAAATGAAAAACTAGTTACTAATTCTCCTGCTTCTGAATTTTTACTATCTCCACCACTAGGAAATTCAACAGGTATATCATTTCCAAAAGAAAACTCAAACTCATCTGGATAATCCCTTTCATCTATACATAATACAACTTCTCCAATATCTACGGTTTCTGCATATGTCTGCCTTTTGCTACCTGATAAAAAAGCCTCAGTATCTTCTATCCCAATGCTTACAAATAATTCTTCATTTCCATCATAAGGACAAGTTTCTAATAAAATTTCAAACTCACCATTTGGTCCAAACTCATAAGCCTCTTCTGTAGAAACAGCTAAAAGAAATCCAAGATTTGCAAGAATGTCTCCTCGAGTCGCAGGTGATCCATCACATCTCACCGCTCTGCCTGTGACTAGTGATTTCAATTCTTCAAAAACAATATCATCTCTCATTTCAACTTCCGTATCTTCAATAATATTTCCTAGTGAAATGAAACCGCGACTTCCAGTACAGTCAGGACCTACTGGCTCTGATAAACTAAATGGTTCTATACAGTCAGTTCTGAAAAATTGACTCGCTGAATCAACACCAATTGGGAAACGCCAAAGTTCTGCATCAAATAGTATCTCTATACCCTTTTCCACATAGCATTCAAAATACCCATCTTGGTCAGATATGTCTCTAAATGCTTTAGATAAGAAAAGTGTATTTGTACCAAAGCAATCATACTCCCATAGTGCCGTACAGCTCACGCCAGGAACAGGCGTGCCATCTTGGAGCAAACAATATCCAAATACTCTTACCAAGCTAGTGTCAGCAGCATCTGCGATTATCTCTTGGTCTATTCTACTATTCACCTCTGCTTCCAAGGCTAAGGTTACATCACTAGTAACTCTGGTTGTTTGTATATTCACTCTTCTCTGTTTAAGGATATATTCTTCCTTGGAGTATTTTAGGGTTACTTCTACGTCTGGGAGAATCGCTATTCCCTCGGATGTATAGCTCCCATTTCCATCTGTAATAACTTGACCTATATGCTCACTACTCTGAAATAAGTCAACCACGACATCAGAAAGTCCTTCATTACTGATAGATGTCACCTTGCCTTCTAGCAAAGTGCTTTCCACAATAACTGGATCACTTAATTCTTCTGATGAGGTTTCGATAATAGAGTCCTCCTGACATCCTAAAGCAAATAGTATGAAAAGCGATAACGCTATATATTTATTCATTTTGTTCTTTTTTAATAATTTATGAAAGGCTAGCATTGTTGTCTATAATATTATGCACCAATTACACATCTGTGACATTTGATGATAAAAAAAT
>CAZIMH010000302.1:0-3993 GCA_964540155.1 uncultured Saprospiraceae bacterium | reverse complement strand
GCAAAGACACCAAAGGCAATCAAGCGCTGACCCTCCTCATTTGTAATCACCTCATAATCTATCAACCTTATATTTTGCTTAAGCACCTTCTGCAGCAGCTTCCTGTTGTAGACTTGTTCCTTTATAGTGTGGCTGAAAAAGAAGTAAGTTTTATCAGCCATCAGCGCATCTACGGGTACTTCCTTCACGCCTATCATAATATCACAGTCACTGACATCATCCACCACTGGCACTCCCAAGTCTGTGTATTCCGTATCCTTGTACGACCTTACATCAGAAGACTGGACCACTATATCCAATTGCTGTTCCTTTCTTAAGGTAGCCACTTGCGTGGGTGTCAATACAACTCTGGAATCTGATGGTATCTTCTCTTCTCGGATGACGGCGATTTTCATTGGTGATTATTTTCTTAGAAAATGAGTCGCAAAAGTAAGTTGGATACAATTAAAGAACGAATGTATTTTCATAAGAAGATGTACGATATAATTGGTAACACTTACCCAATACTTTATATTTACTTTAATCTGAATAAATGGGTCTCCGAAAAATTAAAACCAAATACAGTCTTATCGAATTCCATAATGACTGGAAAGGTGTGGAAACAGTATACGCTAATCATCAGGTAGTCGCTAAAAAGTTTGTGTTCACAGGCGCGGACCATACATTTAAAATATATGAAAAAGGTATCGCACAGGATTACACACTGACTTCAAAGCTCGGGGTGTTCGGACAAAAGGTGATAGACTTGAGGCGCAATGGAGAACTACTCAAGAAAAATTTGTGGGTCATATTTGGCACTAAAAATATTGAGCCGAACAATTTCAAAATCAATGGGATAAAGGAGCTCAATGAATATGATACTGAAGAGGCGCTAGAGTTATTGACTAAAGGATTAGCTTTCGACAAAAGAGACCCTGAAATCTACTTCCATATGGCCTGCTGTCATTCAATCAATGAAAACGTCACAGAGGGATTCGAATGTCTCAGATTGGCTGTAGCGCACAAATACAATAATCACGACATGATATTGGAACATGATATGTTATCTTTTATTAGAACGCATGATGGCTTTGAGGATTTTAAAAAATCAAAGTTCACTAAGTATGATAAATCACTTTTAAACTCATAAAAATTCTACCCTCTAACAATGGTTCTATATAATATCATCAAGATTCGTTTTCTCATATTACTGGGCAGCATTCTATACCTTACAGCATGTGATCACAAACCCTCTAGCACAATAAATGTAGAGGAGATTGTCCCCTGGTGTATCATTGGCTTTGATACAGAAGAAAGGACGCCTTCGGAGAGAATTGACATGTTGCAAAATCTTGGAATCAAAAAATATGGATACAATAGAGGCAAGGCAGACTTCACTTCCATGAAAGAAGAATTCCAGCTCGCTGACGAGAAGGGCATGGAAATCACCTCTATATTTCTATGGCTAAATCCCAAGAGAGATAGCTTGGAAAAGCTAAGTCCTGCAAATCAAGACCTGCTACATAACCTCAGAGACTCGCCACACAAGCCTGCAATCTGGGTGAGCTTTAGTGAAAGCTATTTCAAAGACTTGGATCAGCAACAATCTATAAATCTAAGCATCGAATATTTGACCTATATCAAAAAGGAAGCAGAAAAGCTTGGTCTGCCTATGGCGATATACAACCACAATGGCTGGTTCGGTAATCCACATAATCAATTGGCCATACTTGAACAAATGGGTCAATCAGACATTACGATGGTTTACAATTTTCATCATGCTCAGGAGTATGTAAATGACTTTTCAGATATTGCAAAACAAATAACACCACATCTATCTTTTGTCAATCTCAATGGTGTCAAAAAAGAAGGACCGCAAATTATAACCTTAGGTGAAGGAGAGCATGAATTGGACATGATAACCAAGTTAGTGGACGCTGGCTATAAAGGAGAGTGGGGCATCTTAGGCCACATCAAAACGGAAGATGTAGAAGTGGTGCTGAAAAGAAACCTTGCAGGTCTTCAGAAACTCAATCGTGAATTAGGGTCCAGATAACCCAAGTCTTTATACGCTGCACCTAAAGCCAGCACAGATCTACCACAATAAAAAAACAGGCCCATTTGCATGAACCTGTTTTAAAAAATATATCATTGGTATAAATACCGTCTATGACTACAGTTGCTGAGCCACTGGAAAATCTACAGGCACTTCAGTCGTTCTGTGTAGATAATTTGTAATCGTGATTTCACCTACTTGATTGATTGTATCTATCAAGTTTTCATTCGTCCACCCTGCAGCGAAGAAATTCTCTAGCACTGCCTCACTAGTCGCCCCTCTGTTCTCTACAATATTTCTTGACAGTTTTGCTAACGCATCGAGTTTTGCATCAAATGGCGCCTCACCTGCTCTCATCTGATTAATCTGGCTAGCATCAAATCCATTCATTCCTGCTATCGCCGTATGAGCGGATAGGCAATACTGACATTGGTTAAATTCACTCACAGCTAGATTGATAACTTCCTTCTCCTTTGTTTGTAGAGACGACTTGCCGTTTGAGAACTCTAAATAGTTCTTAAGTGCATTCTCGCTGGTTGCCATCGTAGCATATATGTTAGGTACAAAACCTACTGCATTTTTCAAATTATCAAATATCCCTTGATTTGTAGCGCTGACTTCTTCTCTTGTTGGAACTTTAAAATTTTTCATTATTTGTGATTTCTTATATAATCTGGGAAAATTCCCCTAATTGACACTGCAAAGATGCATCAGAAGCAGAGGTGTATATAGGTCAAATCTTCCTTTAGTCATGTACAAACTTCCCGTATATGAGCAAATATGAGGTGTAAGGCAGAAGTGCAGTGCCTTTTAAGGGCCATTAGCAATAGAATTTTAATCCGCCTTACTGAATAGACCATTTAGGCTACACGATTTTTAAGATGGGTAGTTTGATTAGACGGCCTTTAGCCATTTTAGCTAAGGAGTGCCGCCCTGCTTATCCTGTCCGTGTTAACTTTTCCTTTCTAAAAGCAGTAGGACTCTTGCCAGTATGTTTCTTGAAAAACTTAGAAAAATGACTGGAATCATTATAGCCCAGCTCTGCAGCAATCTCTATGGTCGACCGATTGGTATAGACAAGTAATCGCTTTGCTTCGAGGATAATGCGATTATTAATAACCATCAACGGCGACTGATCACTGTACTTTGGAAAAAGATTGGATAAGGTCTTAGGAGACTTGAATAAGAGTTTGGCATAATCCTTAACATGATGAAACTCGCGAAAGTGTTGCTCTACAAGCAGATTATATTCTCTAATTATATCTAATTGGGGATTTGTAATACTGGGCTCAGGCAAACCTTGTCTGGCTATTCTGGTAGATTTAATGAGTAACCGCTTAAGCAAAGAACGTAACATCTCACCTTGTAAATAATCTTGTGTTAGTAGATCCTCTTTAAACATCTCCAACATTGTTTCAAATCGACCTAACTCTTCATTTTCTAATACAATCGATTGGGGACGAGCAGAGCCATAGAATAAAAATCCATTACAGGAGACTTGGTCATCATGCGTTTGAATGCAAAAAAATTCTTTATTAAAGACAAAGGATATGAGTCCATCTACTTCCTGAGGCAACTCTAATACATTCAATGGCGTCAAGAATATCACTTCATTCTCAGCGATCGTAACAGGATAGCCATCTACCTTGATCGTTTGGCTAGGTTCTTTATACCATACAATCTTATACAAATCCTTACTGCTTAATAAGCCTAAGGATTTAGCACAAGAAAAATCAGTTACAATAAATCTGTCATCATCCTTTAAGCTGGAATACTCTAACTTCATGAAATACGATTAATAATCTAAGAACAATCTTATTTAGTCTATTACAAGATTCAAATTAGATAGGAGATGCAATCTACATAACAAACTTAGTATTCTGAATGAACTCTGAACAACTTACTGAAAGGTAATTATGGTAATTGTAGTTAAACATTCATTAGAGTGAAAAATAAGC
>CAZIMH010000301.1:0-4018 GCA_964540155.1 uncultured Saprospiraceae bacterium | reverse complement strand
GCGATCTTATGATCTTATTCAAGTTCTTTGATTATCGACTGAGCTTGCAGGATATTTGTCTTTCGACGGGTCTTCCTATTAATGTGATTAAGGAGGAAATGAAATATTTTGTCAAAAAAGAAATCATAAAGCAGGTGACTGCCCGAGTAGGCGATGGCGTAACTTATTTGTCTAGTGCTCGATTTTATATTCTCATGGACCCTTATCGAAGTAATCCAGATGCTTATTTGGAGCAAGAGGAAGAGATTGATTTGGACTTAGGTGAGATTTATAACAAGTCTGGCTTGAGGGATAAGATGGAATAAGAGGTGCAACAATAATTTCTATTTTGTTCTTAGTCAATGACGGTAAGTTAGTTGATTGAGCTTTGTTAGCACTATTGTCTTTCGCTTTTTTCATTGATAAAAAAGCTCGCAAAAAATCTAGACGACCGAATGCTCTACACTGTGCCTAATGCCTACCCACCCTCAACTGATGTTGAGGTTCCTTCTTTTGTAAGCAAGATTTACTTGCTTCCATTCTGATGAATCAGAAACAATCAGTCATCCACACTTTCGGTCGTCAGGCTCGACGTCATGCTACCCACTAGCGCCATGCCACTTTATGACAATGAACCATGGACCTTGAACCGTAAACCATATACCTAAATCGTTTACTTGCTTTCATTCTGATGAATTATCACTATTCTATAGGGTCGCATATCATATTATTCCCTAAAACCCCTATTTTACCAATCAAGAAACTTATTCTATGCCCTACTTAGCTGTCTCTCCTGTATTTACAAACGATGCCATTACACTTGGTATCCTCATTGTCGTGCTGGCACTTATCTTTCACACAGAACACCTCAAGACCCCATTTTGGTCCAAGTTCTACAAATTTGTACCAGGTCTACTGTTGGCATACTTTATTCCGGCACTGCTCAACTGGCCTTTGGGGATTATCTCTCCGCATTGGTATACAGATGGGCTGACTGATTTATTGGCACAGAATAATCTCACCTTGCCTAAAGGATTGAGTTATGATGGTATCACCAATTTTCTAGATGATAATAATGTCCCTGCTGCTGACTATAAAGCTGTTCAAGGCCATTCCCAGTTATACTATGTCGCTTCTCGATTTTTACTTCCTGCCAGTTTGGTATTCTTTTGCTTGGGGATAGATTTTGCAGGGATTAAGCGCTTGGGACCAAAGGCCATGATTATGTTTCTAACAGCAACCTTAGGTATCATTATCGGCGGACCTATAGCCTTGCTCGTTATATCCTATATCGCCCCTGATGTGATTGGTGGTAATCCAGATGATATATGGCGTGGGCTCTCTACTGTTGCGGGCAGTTGGATAGGTGGTGGTGCCAATCAGACGGCCATGAAAGAAATCTATGAAGTAAAAGACAACCTCTTTGGGACCATGATTGTCGTGGATGTGGTCGTCGCTAATATCTGGATGGGCTTCTTGTTATATGGCGCTAATATTTCTGATAAAGTAGATAGATGGTTGAAAGCAGATAACTCGGCAATAGAAGACTTGAAACATCGTGTGGCCAGCTATCGTGCTAGTATTGCGGAGATGCCAACGACGAGAACACTATTTATGTTGATGGCCTTGGGTTTTGGTGGGGTTGCCCTTTCTCACTGGGGTGCTGATGTGCTGACTCCATTTATGAAGGGATTTAAAGAGACGCTGAATAATCTACGACTCAATTCTCTGATGTCTCACTTCTTCTGGCTCATTGTGATATCTACAACTTTTGGGATGCTTCTGTCTCTGACAAAATTCAGAAAACTAGAAGGCGTCGGTGCCTCTCGGTGGGGTTCTATATTTATATACATTCTTGTCGCCACCATAGGTATGAAAATGAACTTGGGAGAGGTATTTAAGAATCTCGGTCTCTTTGCTATTGGGATTACTTGGATGTTGGTCCATGTAACGATATTGCTTATAGTCGCCAAAGCAATCAAAGCGCCTTTCTTTTTTGTGGCCGTTGGCAGTCAAGCTAATGTGGGAGGAGCTGCTTCCGCACCTGTGGTGGCCTCAGCCTTCAGTACGTCTCTGGCACCTGTAGGTGTCCTTATGGCCGTATTGGGATATGCGCTGGGCACCTATGGCGCTATTATCTGCGCAACGCTTATGCAGGTGGTGAGTGGTGGCTAGATAATTAAACCAACTTTATTTAATTAAGATAAAACAAAACAATGAACGATAATAAGATACCAGTTTGGTTCTGGATACTTGCAGGTATAGCCTTGCTATGGAATGTTATGGGGTTATATGCCTTTTATACTGATATGACCATTACACCAGAAGGAATAGCAGCCTTGCCTGCTGATGAGAGAGGTCTATATGAGAATGAACCTTTGTGGGCTAAGATTGTGTTTGGTGGTGCAGTTGTAACCGGGGTGCTGGGCAGCTTGGGATTACTCTTGCGCCAGGGCTGGGCAAAGACTGTATTAATGTTGTCGGTTGTTTTTGTTTTGGCTCAAATGGCGCATGGCTTTATGTCTGATGCTTATACTATAATGGGGAGTGGCACGCTTATTTTTGCCATTGTCATATTGGTGTTTGCGCTATTGCTCGTGTGGTTTGCCGGGGTTGCCAAGAAAAAAGGGTGGACGAGGTAGGATACTATACGTAGAGCTAGGTTATCACCGACTCACCAAATTAGTCTTGACAAATCGCTCTATGAAATCTTCTTTGTAAGAAGGTCCTAGAGGTAATTCCAGCTTATCCATATAGATAGTATCTGTTCCGATACTCGTGATATTTTTAATTTGGATGATATAGGACTTTGATGTACGTGCAAACATATGTGAAGGTAACTGACCATGGATGGTCTTGACATTCATAGAGGTCATATACTTTTTGTCCTTGGTGTGGATGACGACATAGTCTTTCATGCCTTTTATATAAAGCACTTCCTCATAAAAGACTTTTACATATTGTCTTTCTGATTTGATATACATAAATGATTCCTCATAGTCGTCGATGTCAGATGCTGGTTGTTGGTTAAGTTCCATGTAATCCTGAACCTTCGTGACGGCCTTATAGAATCTGTCAAACTTTATCGGCTTGACGAGATAATCTATGACATCCAGTTCGTAAGATTCCAGTGCATATTGCGGGTAAGCGGTACATAAGATAATATGAGGGCGGCGCTTCATAGACTTAATAAATTCCAATCCACTGAGTCCTGGCATTTCGATATCTAGAAAAATAAGATCCACTTCATTTTTGCTCAGATATTCTGAAGCCAACATGGCATTACCGAACTCTCCTTGCTTTTCCAAAAAAGGCACCTGATCACAATTAAGCTGCATCCCCTCTCGAGCGAATGGCTCATCATCTACGATAATGTAACGTATCATATGGTGTCCAATTTTAGGGATACAAAAAAGGCCTTATCCGTCTCAGAAATTTCCAGCATATGCTTGTCTGGATAAGCCAGTTCTAGCCTTCTGCTAGCATTCTCCATGCCTATACCTCCGACATCCCTTCTGTGTAAAGTTCCTTTATTATTCTCTACAGAAAATTCGATAGACGCTGGTTTTGCATTTAAACTGATCTTGATAAAATCACTGCCTGATCCCGAATTGCTGTACTTGAAAGCATTCTCTATATACGGTAACAGTATGAGTGGTCTTATTTTCTGACTACCCGTATTTCCAGTAATATCAAATTCTAGGGTTAAGTGCTGTCGCCTCAGTTGCTCTAGCTCTAGATAATTCTTTAGATACGATATCTCTTTATCCAATGGTACTAAGTCCTCTTCGGTATCATATAGTTGGTATCTCAGTAAGTCCGACAGTTGCATAATGGTGTCAGGTAAATTCTCATTCTTCTTCCTTGCCATGACATACATGTTGTTCAAGGTATTAAACAGAAAGTGAGGATTGACTTGCGTCTTGAGATAGGCTAATTCCGTCTTTAGTTTATCCTCCCGTAAGTTTTGGATTTTGACATTGGAACTGAATGACTCTTGGAATAACTTAAACGCTACGGCCAAGGCTACAATACCCGC
>CAZIMH010000300.1:0-4023 GCA_964540155.1 uncultured Saprospiraceae bacterium | reverse complement strand
CTCTTATTTATAGTATATAGAAGAAGCTTGCTCTTATTCTCTGATGCGATGCTATTGATACTTCGCTTTAGGTCTTTTTTGGAAATCTTAGTTATCAGGCTACTGTCTACCAGTGAAACTTTCTTATCGTACCGCCTCATTTTTACGAATAAGGAGTCATTATCCAAATAACCATAAATAATCTGAAAGCTGGTATCCAAACCAATGGTGCTGATGATATCTGTTTTCTTTTTTTCAAAAACCAACTCAGCATGTTGAGTATGTTCCATAAACTCATTGAAGACATCTACCTCTTTCAAGAATCCTTTATCTCGATATATAAGATACCTATCTGAAATTTTGCCGAGCAATTCATATGAAAAGTAATTCCTGATATTTACTTCAGGCGAAATACTAATCTCTTGGGCTCTCAAAGTAGAGCTGAGAAGACAACAGAATAATATAGACATAACAAATGCACTGATTATGCCTTGAGTATATGCTAAAGTTCTATTCATTTTCTTGTGTCAATATCCAGTCGTTATTATACATTTTCAAAAACGAATCACGAAGTGATTATATTTGGCCAATACTGTATCTGAAAGGTAATCAATATTTAATAATCAAAATCACTTACTCATATGTCGTCCACACCACTAATAGAATGTGTTCCCAATTTCAGTGAAGGAGTAGATATGACAATAATAGATGCTATTACAGCTGAAATCTCTGATACCGAAGGGGTCAAACTACTGGATGTAGACCCTGGAAAAGCAACCAATAGAACCGTGGTAACCTTCGTAGGACCACCAGAGCCAGTTATAGAGGCGGCATTTAGAGCTATAAAAAAAGCTGGAGAACTGATAGATATGAGCAAGCATCAGGGTGAGCACCCTCGAATGGGCGCCACAGACGTCTGTCCTCTTATCCCAATCGCAGACATCAGTATGGAAGAAACGGTAAAGTATGCTGAAAAACTTGGAGAAAGAGTGGGCAAAGAGTTAGCTATCCCAGTCTATCTATATGAATCAGCCGCCAGACATCCTGACAGAGAAAATCTAGCGACTATTAGATCTGGTGAATATGAAGGACTGGCTAAGAAAATGACTGACTCCCATTGGAAACCAGATTTTGGGCCCGAATCATTCAACGCTAAATCAGGCGCAACAGTCATCGGGGCAAGAGACTTCTTGGTAGCCTATAATGTAAATCTCAATTCGACCTCCGTTCGACGTGCCAATGCAATTGCTTTTGATATAAGAGAAAATGGTAGAATAAAACGGAAAGGAAATCCAGTAACGGGTGAGATTGTCAGAGATGACCAAGGCAATGCCCTAAGAGTCCCAGGCATGCTAAAATCTGTGAAGGCTATTGGGTGGTATATAAAGGAATATGGTATCGCCCAAATATCTATGAATCTGACTGATATAAATGTGACCTCACTACACGAAGCCTTCGAAGCGACTGTGCAAAGTGCCACAAGTAGAGGACTTAGAGTCACAGGGTCTGAATTAGTAGGGCTTGTCCCTAAGAAGGTACTTATAGATGCTGGAAAACATTTCCTGAAAAAGCAGAAGAGATCCACTGGTATCTCTGAGGAAGAAATCATCCATATTGCCATTAAATCACTAGGCCTTGACGAACTGGCCCCTTTCAATCCTAAAAAGAAAGTCATTGAATACCTGCTGGAGGATTCGGCTAATGCACCTCTGATAAAGTTGAATTTAACTCAATTTGCATCTGAGACGGCGTCAGAAAGCCCAGCACCAGGTGGCGGGAGTATCTCTGCCTATGTAGGGGCCTTGGGAGCCGCCCTAGGTACGATGGTGGCTAATCTTTCATCACACAAAAGAGGCTGGGATAGCAGATGGGAATATTTTTCTGATGCCGCAGACAGAGGGCAGCAGGTTCTAAATAGACTGCTTGGTTTGGTAGATGAAGATACGGCGGCCTTTAATGGTATAATGGCCGCAGTCAAAATGCCAAAAGCGACTGAGTCAGAGAAAAAAGCCAGAAAAAAAGCAATGCATTCCGCAACGATAAATGCCATAGAGGTACCTCTGAAAATTATGGAAACGTCTAGTGCTGCCTATGAAATGCTTACTGATATGGCCAAGAATGGTAATCCAGCCTCCGCTTCAGATGCCGGCGTGGGGGCTCTTTGTTGCCATGCTGCCATTCACGGCGCCTATCTAAATGTTCAGATTAACTGCGCTGGTTTCGGTGATAAGGATTACGTAACGATGGCACTCGAGAAGGGCCGTAAGATTTTAGATGACTCAGAAACTCAGAAGAATCTAATTCTTTCTGCTGTTCAGGACCATATAGATGCATGATTTACATGGAGTTTCTGGAAAGCGTGGCGCCCATGCAGGCTGAGCTCATCAGTACTCTGGATAGGGAGTTCAGAGAATCGATGGGTATGACTAGAAAAATGCGCTACAAAATTCCCTTCTATGACCATAAAAGTTGGGTTTGCTATCTCAATCCTATCAAGAAAAGCCATGTTGATTTATGCTTTCTCGATGGCCGTGCCTTGGCCCAAACTTTCCCCATACTAGACATGAAAAACCGAAAAATGGTCTCCAGTCTCAGATTGGATATTCTAGCCAATATTCCCTCAGAAGTATCAATTATCGTAAAAGAAGCCATCAACATGAAAAATAATACCCATAGATAAACTAGACAAATAGCATAGCAATAATTGTATAAATTACTGTTTATCAACCATATATGTCATTTCAGCCAATATTTTCACTTGACATATCCTTAGTGTACATTCTACTAATACCGTTATGTTTGGCTATAATTGTGAAACCAACTAAAACTGAAGATTCGGCAATGATAAAATGCAACAGATCGGTGGAGGACGTTACTCATTTGGTAGCAAAGACGCCACTAGTCAAACTTCAAAATCTTAGTGCCTTAATTGGCTGCAAAGTATATGCAAAAGTAGAAGCGTTCAACCCAAGTAATTCGGCGAAAGACAGATCTGCCCTCTATATGATAGAGCAGGCAGAAAAGAAAGGTCTTATTAAAGCGGGTGACACTATAATCGAAGCCACCTCTGGTAATATGGGCTTTAGTGTCGCTATGATTTGCGCTATAAAGGGATATAAGTGTGTGCTGACAGTCAAAAATTCTTCCTCCAAGGAGAAATTGGCAATGCTGAAAGCTATGGGCGCCAAAATAGTCCTTTGTCCCGCTGATGTAGATAGTCAGGACCCGAACTCGTACTACAAAAAGGCAGAGAAATTATCAGTAGAACTGGAAAACGCCTATTACCTTAATCAGAACTACAATACTGAAAATGCCATGGCGCATTATACGTCTACAGGTCCTGAAATCTGGGAACAAACCGACGGTAAAGTAAGCCATTACATTTGCTGCGGAGGTACTTGTGGGACGCTGGTAGGAACTGGAAGATATCTTAAGCAACAAAATGAAAACGTCCAGATTATTGGTGTGGATGCTTATGGTTCAGCGCTGAAGAAATTCCATGACCAAGAGATCTATGATAAAGATGAGGTCTATCCTAAAAAGGTAGAAGGGCTGGGCAAGGATATTATTCCCGCTAACTATGACAGAACAGTCATAGATGAATTCATCAAAGTCACTGATAAGGAAAGTGCACTAAGAGCACGAGAGATATGCAAGACGGAAGGGCTTTTTATAGGATATTCCAGCGGAAGCACCTGTGAAGCGCTACTTCAACTCAATGGTCGATTTAAAGAAGATGATGTCGTGGTGTTACTATTCTCTGACCATGGCTCCAGATACTTGTCTAAAATCTACGATGATGAGTGGATGGAAGCACAAGGCTTTATACGATCAAGAAAACTAGCTGCTGTCTAGTAAAAATATAATCAGTATGAAAAAACCCTGGCAGAAAGCTTTCTGTCAGGGTTTTTATATTATATCGCACTAATCAAAGTGTAGGTTTTACAGAATAAATAGCTCTCGAGTTAATAGATTTCTCCGCTCCTTCTAGTCGGTACCCATGACAAAAACTCAGTAGACTACTTTGACATCAAGCTCCCTAGC
>CAZIMH010000299.1:0-4028 GCA_964540155.1 uncultured Saprospiraceae bacterium | reverse complement strand
TTGGCACCCATGTTGGCTGCAGCAACTGCGGCCTCACTGCCTGCGTGGCCAGCTCCTACTACTATGACATCATATTCTGGAAACATGCTTTAGATTTTGCTAATCGAGTGCAAATATAGGGTGGGTGTAAGGGGGAAGCAAACTTGGGTTTTCGGAATACAAGCAAATGAAACTAAGACTGGTTATTGTGACATAATAATCCTGATTTACGAATGAATTACCCTCTTACAAAAAACAGCCTCCGGTAGGTCCAAAGGCTGTTTTTAATATATAACTATCTGCTTTTAAGGATAGTCTTATAAATATGAGTGTATCTCATATCCTAACATATGTCGTTTTGA
This sequence comes from uncultured Saprospiraceae bacterium, assembly GCA_964540155.1. GTDB lineage: Bacteria > Bacteroidota > Bacteroidia > Chitinophagales > Saprospiraceae > RFSX01. The sequence continues at coordinate 3,687 of CAZIMH010000299.1, read as the reverse complement.
AAATACCAAACTCTGGGGTAGAATCATCTATCACCAAGCTATCCCTATTAAATGTCTTGAAATTACAAAAGACTCCTGCACCTGAATTTCCTCTAATGATGATAGAATCTTGATCATCTGGAAATAACTCGATATTAATATCTCTTTTTTCGTTTTCCCCAGACTGATCGTAACCAATTGCAAAGTAATCTGTCATATCAAGATCCTCTTCTATATGCATTACTCGAGTCGAATTAGGAGAAATGGTATCAGTAGTTTCTCCATTTATACCAGATATATAGGTCTCAACTTGCCAAGTACCTAACAAGGATTCAAATGGGGAGGTTTGTTCTATGGGGTCTGGGGTAGTTACTACCTCTTCTTTTGTGCAACTAACTAGCATAAAACCCAGAAAAAGCAGTAGGAATAGATGTTTCATATGATTTATTTTCTTACAAGTTATAGCCTATTGGGATAAAATCAAAATCTAGCACACATTCAATGACTTAAATAATAGCTAAAGGAGATGAGTGGCTAAGGAATGATTGTAATACGGAAAACACATTTTTTACACCTCTTATGTAGAGGTTAATTGCAGATACCCTTACCTTTGCGCCCATAATTGCAAGATAATGACATCTACTACAGAATCAAGAAGGAAATATTGGATGATGACTTGGGTTTCATTGATAGGAACCATTCTGTTTTTGGTATTCTTGCCAGAGTGGTTTTGGGTGATGCTGCCGTTTTTAGGGACAGCGTTTGTCTATGCCATGGATTGGGCTTAAGAAAAACCTCTTTTTTATAGATGAATGGGGATAATGTCTCCATTGTACCAAGACAACCCTATCTCCAAGTGAGGTAGGTTTCTTTTTTTAGGGATAAGTGTTACACTATTAGTGGATAATCTCGAAAGGTTGCTCTCAAAATATGTAGATGCAGAGCAAACCAAACAAATACTAACTGGGCTGAACCAAGACAAGCCTTCTCGCTTATTGCTCTCTGGAATGATAGGTGCTCAGGAATGCTTTGTCCTGGCCGCATTATTCCAAAGCGTCAAAAAATCCCACATCTACATTGCAACGGACAAAGAAGAAGCGGCCTATGTCCAAAATACGCTGGATCAGTTAATAGAATCACAGTCAGTCTTTTTCTTCCCTGATTCATTTAGACGTCCTGCTTTCTTCGAAGAACTGGATAATAATAATGTACTGGTCCGTACAGAATCTATCAATAAGATATCCGCCAAGTATCATTCACATGATGTTCTAGTCACCTACCCCGAAGCCATATTCGAAATGGTAGTAGATCCAGCGCATCTCGAATCACAGAAAATCCATATAGCCAAAGAAGAAAATCTAGATGTCGATACCATTATAGAGTTTTTGATAGAGTACGGGTTTGAAAGAACCGATTTTGTATATGAACCAGGTCAGTTTTCTATTAGGGGTGGCATCGTTGATATTTTTTCTTTTGGCAATGAATGGCCATACAGGGTAGAGCTTTTTGATGAAGAGGTAGAAAGTATCAGATTATTTAATCCGACAACGCAGCTCTCCCTTAAGAATATTCAGCGGGTGTCCATTATTCCTAATGTCAGCAACAAGTTTTCGCAGAAAGATAAAGTCTCTATATTCAAAACCCTTCCCCAAGACACCTGTGTGTGGATCAAGGATGTGGACATGTTACTACAACAGCTGCAAAACTGCCAAGACAAAGCCGCCATATATGCTGACCAGGTCAAATACACTGAGGATGAAGCCCTCATAAAACTACTCGGTGATAGAGCCTTCATTTTCCCAGAGAAGGTCATAGAAGAGATAGATGACAAGGATATCATCTTCCTCAAAAAAGCAAACGCCACAATAGAGACAAATAAGGAAATCAAATACAACGCCACCCCTCAACCTAACTTCAATAAGAACTTTAAATTACTACTAGAAGACCTCACGACTAAAGAAGAAAAGAGTACAGAGACCTACATCTTTACGGAGAATAACCGTCAGATAGAGCGATTCTATAACATTTTTGAAGACCTAGGTGCAGAGGTTAATTTCCACCCTGTGAGCAAAGCCATTCACTCAGGATTTATTGATACGGATTTGAATGTGGCCCTGTACACCGATCACCAGATTTTCGAAAGGTTCCACAGATACAAACTTAGAAAGGGATTTACAAAGGAGGCGGCACTGAGTCTTCGGATGCTGAAGGAATTAAAGCCAGGAGACTTTGTCACACACATAGATCATGGAATAGGGCGCTATAGTGGCCTGGAAAAATTGAATATCAATGGTAAGGAGCAAGAATCTGTTCGCCTGATATATTCTAATAACGATATCTTGTATGTGGGGATAAACAGTCTGCATAAGATATCGAAATACGTCGGCAAAGAAGGCAATAAGCCTAGACTGAGTAAGATAGGAGGGGAGGCATGGAAAAATCTAAGACGTAAGACCAAGAAGAAAATAAAGGATATCGCCCATGAGCTGATAAAGCTTTATGCTAAGAGAAAAGCCTCTAAGGGATTTGCATTTCCACCGGATGGACACTTGCAGAATGAATTGGAGGCCTCATTTATCTATGAGGATACACCTGATCAGTATGATACCACGATAGCCGTCAAGGAAGATATGCAGAAGGCTTATCCGATGGATAGATTGGTCTGTGGTGATGTTGGCTTTGGTAAGACAGAGATAGCGGTTAGAGCAGCTTTCAAAGCCGTCTTAGGCGGCAAGCAAGTCGCTATTTTGGTGCCGACGACGATACTTGCACTCCAGCATTACAAAACGTTCGGTGGCCGACTGGAGAAATTTGGTGTCGATGTAGATTATGTCAATCGCTTTAGAACCACAAAAGAGAAAACGGCGATATATAAAAGACTAGAGAGTGGCGAACTAGATATTATCATAGGCACACATGCGCTACTCAATAAAAAAGTGGCTTTTAAAGACCTGGGATTACTTGTGATAGATGAGGAGCAGAAGTTTGGCGTGGCGGCAAAAGAAAAGTTGCGGAATCTCAAAGTCAATGTCGATACATTAACACTAACGGCGACACCTATACCTAGAACGTTACAGTTCTCACTGATGGCGGCAAGAGACCTCTCAGTCATGCGTACCGCTCCACCTAATAGACAGCCGATACATACAGAAAGACGCGTATTCAATGATGAACTGATTAAGGAATCTATCTATTATGAGTTTACCAGAGGCGGTCAGGTATTCTTTGTACACAATAGAGTGAAGTCATTGCCAGATATCACGGCGATGATAAGAAAACTCTGTCCAGATTTGGAAGTGGCGATGGCACATGGGCAGATGGATAGTAAGGTTCTGGAAAAGACGCTTCTAGAATTCATAGGCGGAAAATATGATGTACTCGTCTGCACTAATATCATAGAGACCGGACTGGATATCCCCAATGCGAATACCATCATCATCAATAATGCGCAGAACTTTGGCATGAGCGACCTCCATCAGTTAAGAGGTCGTGTGGGTCGGTCTAATAAGAAAGCGTACTGCTATCTCTTCGCACCACCCATATCCACGCTAACCACCGATGCGCGAAAGCGACTGAGAACCTTGGAAGAGTTTTCGGACCTAGGTAGTGGATTTCACATCGCGATGAAGGATTTAGATATCCGGGGAGCAGGGAATTTATTAGGAGGAGAACAGAGTGGTTTTATTGCAGATATAGGTTACGAGACTT
>CAZIMH010000298.1:0-4039 GCA_964540155.1 uncultured Saprospiraceae bacterium | reverse complement strand
GGCCTATTATTTCCCTTAGATAGTCTTCCATTTTTTACTCTTTTACCTCCAAATAGCAGACCTTTGCGACTTTTCTAGCCAACCACATACTTGGAATATGATTCTTTTCTTTGGTGACCCCAATGCTCATATATTTTCATTAGAAACGACAGCGGCTTTATCAGCGGCTGACAGAGCCAAGCTACACTGGTTGTTTGGCAATCAGCCGCAAATAGAGGCGCAGAATATAGAGGGGCAGTATGTCGGTCCTCGGAAGACGATGATTACGCCATGGAGCACCAATGCCGTAGAGATCACCCAGAACATGGGTCTTACTGGCATTAAGAGAATAGAAAAGTATATCCCTAAAGTAGAAGGAGCAATCAACGACCCCATGGTCACTCAAATCTATGAAGGTCTAGACCAAGAGCTATTCTCTATAAACATTGACCCAGAACCCATTATACCTATCAGCGATATTGCCGCTTACAACAAGCAAGAGGGGTTGGCACTAAGCTCTGATGAGATAAATTACCTAGAGGCTGTATCAGAGAGAATAGGTCGACCATTGACTGATTCTGAAGTATTCGGATTTTCGCAGGTTAATAGTGAACATTGCCGCCACAAAATATTCAATGGCCAATTCATCATAGATGGACAAGAGATGCCAGCATCACTATTTCAGCTAATTAAGGAGACATCCAAAAAGAATCCAAACGGAATCGTATCTGCCTACAAGGATAATGTCGCTTTTGTAGAAGGCGCAGAAGTCACACAGTTTGCCCCGCGTACAGGCCACGAACCTGACTACTACCAAAAAGAAAAATTCGATGCCATCATCTCTATCAAGGCTGAGACGCATAACTTTCCGACAACCGTAGAACCTTTTAGTGGGGCGGCGACAGGTTCAGGGGGAGAAATCAGAGATCGGATGGCAGGAGGACAGGGCTCTATTCCCCTCGCAGGTACCGCCCTATATATGACGGCCTATTCTAGATTGGATGAGACAAATAATGAGACCAAAGGTATGCCTGCCCGTGATTGGCTATACCAGACACCAATAGATATTCTTATCAAAGCTTCTAATGGGGCCTCTGATTTCGGCAACAAATTTGGCCAGCCGCTTATCAATGGTTCTGTACTCACCTTTGAGCATGAAGAAAATGGAAAGCAATACGGCTACGACAAGGTGATCATGATGGCAGGTGGTGTAGGCTATGCAAAAAAAGAACAAGCACAGAAAGCTATTCCAAAACCTGGAGATAAAATAATTATACTGGGTGGAGATAACTACCGTATAGGTATGGGTGGTGCCGCAGTGTCATCTTCAGAAGGGGGTTCGTTTGGGTCAGGCATAGAGCTCAATGCTATTCAGCGATCTAATCCTGAAATGCAAAAAAGGGCAGCCAATACTATTAGAGCCTTAGTAGAACAAACTAGAAATCCTATCATATCTATACATGACCACGGCGCAGGTGGGCACCTTAACTGCTTATCAGAATTAGTAGAAGAAACAGGTGGGAAAATATTTCTAGACAAACTTCCCCTAGGCGACCCTACCCTATCTGCCAAGGAAATCATAGGCAATGAATCTCAAGAACGTATGGGTCTGATTATCTCTAAAGAAGATTTACCGATGCTGCGTGAGATTGCAGAAAGAGAACGTTCTCCTATATATGAAGTCGGGGAAATTACTGGTGACAATCGATTTATCATAACAAGCTCAGATGGGGCGGTTGTCCCTATAGATCTAGGCATGGAAGACTTCTTTGGAAGCTCACCAAGGACAATCATGTCAGACACTAGAAAAGACACAACATTCGCTTCACTCTCTTACGATGAACAACATATAAATAAATACTTAGAAAATGTGCTGCGCATGGAGTCGGTAGCATGCAAGGATTGGCTGACTAATAAAGTCGATAGATGTGTCGGTGGTCGGGTCGCCAAACAACAGTGCTGCGGAGAGCTACAATTACCTCTCAATAATTGCGGCGTTATGGCGCTAGACTATGACTCTACACATGGTATCGCCACCAGTATGGGTCATGCACCAGTAAGTGCCTTGATAGATGCGGCAGCTGGATCTAGGGCTGCAATCACTGAGGCCCTCACTAATATCATATGGGCTCCTCTAGAAAAGGGCATACAATCGTTATCTCTATCTGCCAACTGGATGTGGCCAGCAAAGAATGAAGGTGAAGATGCACGGTTATATGAAGCCGTAGAAGCCGTTTCAAAATTCGCTATAGCATTAGGTATCAATATTCCCACTGGAAAGGATTCTATGTCCATGAAACAGAAGTATCCCAACGGCAATGTCTATGCGCCAGGAACGGTAGTTATATCAGCAGTGGGGCATTGTGATGATATTACACAAGTTGTAGAACCCGTCCTTAAGGCTGATGGAGGTGATATATATTATATCAATCTATCTCAGGATGATTATAAATTGGGCGGATCTACCTTTGCTCAGGTCCAACACAAAATAGGCTCTGCAACGCCAGATGTCACTAACGCTGAATACTTAGCCAAATGTTTTGATGCCATACAAGGTCAGATAAGGGCCGGCAACCTCACTGCTGGTCATGATATATCTGCAGGTGGCATGATCACCACTTTGCTAGAACTTTGCTTTCCGAGTCAGCAGCTAGGTGCGGATATTGACCTTTCAGAAATTAATGAAGACGATATCGTCAAGCTCCTCTTTTCTGAAAATGCTGGCTTGATTCTTCAGTCAAAAAACAAAGAGCTGGCCCAAGAATTAAAGCAGCAAAATATTACCTGTTACAGAATAGGAACTGTTACTAACAATCCAGTTCTCGATCTGGTAAAGGGAGATAAGAAAATGTCTTTCGACATCGAGTCGTTGAGAGATGTATGGTTTAGGACTTCTTATCTGCTGGACAAAAAACAATCCGCAGGTACGACATCGAAACAGCGATTTGAAAATTATAAGAATCAGCCACTCCAGTTCCATTTCCCTAAAGATTTCAACGGTCAGGTGCCACAAGTAGATTCTAATATGCCTAGACCTAAAGCTGCTGTGCTGAGAGAAAAAGGGAGTAATTCTGAACGAGAACTAGCACATGCCATGTACCTCGCTGGGTTTGATGTGAAGGACATCCATATGACCGATCTTATCTCTGGACGAGAGACGTTAGAAGACATCCAATTTCTAGGGGCAGTGGGTGGCTTCTCTAATTCTGATGTGCTAGGCTCGGCAAAGGGCTGGGCAGGCTCATTCCTATATAATGACAAAGCAAAAAAAGCGCTTGATAATTTCTTCTCTAGAGATGACGTGTTGTCGGTAGGTATATGTAATGGTTGCCAACTGATGATGGAATTGGAGCTTATCCATCCAGAATTAGATACACATGGTAAAATGCACTTCAATGACTCTCACAAACATGAGAGTTCGTTTACGTCCGTGACCATCCAAAATAATCCATCTATCATGCTAGGCAATATGGCAGGCAGTACACTCGGCGTATGGATCTCACATGGAGAAGGAAAATTCCTCTTGTCTGAAGATGAAAACAAATATAACATCGTCGCCAAGTACGGCTACGACTCCTACCCTGCCAACCCTAATGGCAGCGATTACAATACAGCAATGATGTGCTCCGCAGATGGCAGGCACCTGGTAATGATGCCACATATAGAAAGATCCATGTTCAGATGGAATTGGGCATACTATGACGAAAGTAGAGATGATGTCATTTCCCCTTGGGTACAAGCCTTTATCAATGCAAAAAATTACTTCCAAAAAGGGTAGCTTTAATTTATGAAAGTAATTGTGACAGGTGGCACTGGCTTTATTGGATCGCATACAGTCGTAGAACTTATTGGTGCAGGATTCGACCCTGTAATAGCAGACAATCTTTCCAACTCAAATATCTCAGTACTAGATGGCATCAAAAAGATTACAGGTCGTCAAGTACCCTTCGAAAAGATAGACCTAAGTGAGGTCCATGAATGCCAACAATTTTTCAGAAAGCATCATGATGCTGTCGGTTGTATTCACTTCGCCGCGCTAAAAGCTGTGGGAGAAAGTGTT
>CAZIMH010000297.1:0-4043 GCA_964540155.1 uncultured Saprospiraceae bacterium | reverse complement strand
AACCACAAACCACAACAATATCATGTCTAACAAAAAATCAGATAATCAAAACCCAAACCCTTCCGAATACCCCCTCTTCGAAGTCTTTATCCGTTCTAAGAATGGTCTAGACCATCGTCACGTAGGCTCTCTACATGCAGCAGATGAAGAAATGGCTATGGAAAACGCCAGGGATGTATACACCCGTCGTCAGGAGGGAGTGAGCATCTGGGTCGTAGAGTCTAAGCATATACATGCCTCTAATCCAGAGAAAGCAGGAGAGTTATTCGAACCTGCTAAGGATAAAGTATACCGACATCCTACTTTCTATGAATTACCTATAGAATTAAAACACATATAGATGTCCGATAACTTATATAAGTACTTGTTGATGCTGGGTGATAATGCGATGGTGTTGGGTCATCGATTGTCGGAGTTGTGTGGCCATGGCCCTAGCCTAGAGACAGATATAGCACTGACAAATATATCTCTGGATTTGTATGGTCAGGTAAGGAACTATTTTCAGTATGCGGCATCATTGAAAGGAGAAGAGGTGACGGAAGATACGATTGCATTTCTAAGACCAGAAAGAGAATATCTTAATGTCATCTTGGTAGAACAACCCAACGCAGATTTTGCACATGTGGTTGTACGTCAGTATTTCTTTGATTTGTACCAAAGCCTGCTCTTGCCAGTACTACAACAATCTAAAGATGAACAGATAGCTGCCATTGCTACCAAATCAATTAAGGAATCCAAATACCATCTTAGATTTTCTTCACAATGGATAAAACGTTTGGGTGGAGGAACAGAAGAAAGTCATCAGAAAGTGAAAGATGCAGTTATGCATCTTCTTCCTTATACACATGAGCTATTTGCTAATTCAGCTGCAGAAGAGGTAATGCACAAAGAGGGTATTGGCGCAGATATTAATTCTATGAAATCTAATTACTATGCAGCAGTCAATGCATTGCTAGAAGAAGCAAACTTGAACGATATACCAGAATTACCTCCACGAGTGGTGAAAGGCAAATCAGGCATTCATTCAGAGCACATGGGATATATTTTGAGTGAGTTACAATACATGCAGAGAGCTTATCCTAACATGACATGGTAATACCTCAACCATATATAGAGGAAGATTCTTGGCGTCGCATACTGGAATCAGTTTCGGACCCTGAGATTCCTGTATTATCTGTGTTGGATTTAGGTGTGGTGAGAGAAATGAAAAGAGATGGTGATGAGGTGGTAGTGAAATTGACCCCAACTTATTCTGGTTGTCCAGCGATGGATACAATGGCAACTGATATTGTCATGGCTATGGGCAAAGCAGGTATCAAAACTAAAGTAGAATTGGTCTTGTCTCCAGCCTGGTCTACGGATTGGCTATCCGAAAATGGTAAATTAAAATTAGAGAAGTACGGTGTAGCGGCACCCTTGTCAGAATCACAGGACAAGAGAGCACTTCTCGATGGAGAGCGACTAGTAAAATGTACCAACTGTCAATCCACCAACACCAAGTTAATTAGTCAATTCGGCTCTACTGCATGTAAAGCATTGTTCCAATGTAATGAGTGTTTGGAACCCTTTGATTATTTTAAATGCTTAGTATAAATGTTACACCAAGTAAAGTATAAATTATTTTTACATCGCTATAGGTTCAGCAAAAGGGTTGATTGCTCAATTTATTAATCGCCACTCACTAAACTTTTAAATGATAATACATGTCTAACCTTATTCTCTTCGAAAAAATTGACGCTGTTGCAAAAATTACTTTCAACAGACCTGATAAATATAATAGCATGGTCGAGGGCATTGCCTTGCCATTATTGGAACATCTAAGCCTATGCGCTAAGGACAAAGATATCAGAGCTGTATACTTGACAGGTACAGGAAAGGCGTTCTGTGCAGGTCAGGACCTGATGGAAGCAACTGACAAGGAAAACCCTAGAGAATTGGATTACTTTGTACAAAATCATTTCAACCCGATAATCCGTTCTATCCAGGGATTGCAAAAACCAGTAGTAGCCGCCGTTAATGGTGTAGCTGCAGGAGCTGGTGCAAATATAGCTTTGGCTTGTGATATTGTAGTAGCAAAAGAATCAGCCACATTTATTCAGGCTTTCAGTGGGATCGGATTAATTCCAGATTCGGGAGGCACATATACATTGCCAAAACTCATAGGCTATCAGAGAGCATTAGCGATTACCTTGCTTGGAGATAAAATATCAGCAACGGAAGCAGAGCGAATGGGTATGATATACAAGTATTTTTCAGAAGAAACGTTCGACGAAGCTTCTTGGAAGATTGCTGTGAAATTATCTCATATGCCTACACAAGGATTAGCACTCACCAAATTAGCTTATCAGCAAGGGGTTACTAATACGATGGATCAGCAATTAGAGGTAGAAAAGAAGTATCAGGTTCAAGCTGCAAATACTTATGATTTCAAAGAAGGCGTTGCGGCATTTCTAGATAAACGAAAACCAAAATTCCAAGGAAGATGAAAATAGCTGTGATTGGCGCAGGGACAATGGGAAGCGGCATAGCTCAGATTGCTGCGTCGCATGATTGTACTGTATCATTGTACGACATGAATAAAGAAGCACTTGATCGGAGTGCTCAGAAATTGGATAAAATTCTCAATCGATTAATCGAGAAGGGTAGGATAGATGAGACAAAGAAGAACACTATTCAATCTAATATCACCTATGTCCAATCACTGGATACAATGGCTGACGCTGATTTGATTATCGAAGCTATTATCGAGAATCCAGATATAAAAAAGAAAGTCTTCAGAGAATTGGAGGCGCTGGTCTCAGATGATTGTATTCTTGCTACCAATACGTCTTCACTTTCTGTGACGGATTTGGCTGCTAGCCTGAATAAGCCAGGTAGGTTTATAGGTATACATTTCTTTAATCCTGCGCCACTAATGAAATTGGTAGAGATTATACCTGCAATACAAACTGACAAAGAGATTCTCGATAAAGCTAAGGCGATAATAGATGGTTGGGGTAAGTTGACTGTAACGGCCAAGGATACACCAGGATTTATAGTCAATAAAGTAGCAAGACCATTCTATTCGGAGTCACTCCGTATTGCCGAAGAAGGTATTGCTGATTTTGCAACGATTGATTGGGCGATGAGAGACTTAGCGGGTTTCCGTATGGGTCCTTTCGAATTAATGGACTTTATAGGTAATGATGTCAATTATATAGTGACTGAAACTGTCTTCAAAGCATTTTATTTTGACCCTAGATATAAACCAGCGTTGACGCAGAAAAAATTGTCTGAGGCGGGGTATCATGGACGAAAGGCTGGAAGAGGATATTATAACTACAGCGAAGGTGCAGCGGCACCACCGATTAATAAGGATATGGAACTGGGTCAAGTCATTTCTTATAGAGTCATTATCATGCTGATTAATGAGGCCGCTGATACGCTTTACCTCCAGATTGCCAGCAAAGAAGATATAGAGACGGCTATGACCAAAGGCGTTAATTATCCGAAAGGACTCCTAAGTTGGGCAGATGAGATAGGCATACAGAATGTTGTAGATAGCATGGATGCCTTGTATGAAGAGTATCGAGAAGATAGATATAGATGTTGTCCTTTGCTCAGGCGATTGGGTAGAGAGAACAGAACTTTTTTTGATGTAGAAAGCACTTAGTTTTTTCTTCTCATTTGGAGTAATTCTTATAGTATTCTTTTCTTCTCGACCTTGTGGAGAGAACTATTAAAAATGAAAGAGAATATTCAGAGTTAAAAGATGTCTCCGCAAGGTCGACATGAAAAGTGAAATTTGTTTTTCTTCTCGACCAAAGTGGAGAGAACCATTAAATAAGAAAGAGAAGATTCAGAGTTAAGAGATGTCTTTACAATGACGACATGAAAAAAAGATTAGGAGTGATTCTTATAGTATTCTTTTCTTCTCGACCTAAGTGGAGAGAACTATTAAATAAGAAAGAGAGGATTCAGCATTAAAAGATGTCTCCGCATGGTCGACATGAAAAAAGATTAGGAGTAATTCTTATAGTATTCTTTTCTTCTCGACCTTGTGG
>CAZIMH010000296.1:0-4070 GCA_964540155.1 uncultured Saprospiraceae bacterium | reverse complement strand
AGGGAGTTAGAGGGTAGAGCAGGCTTACTTTTCTAAAACTAAAAGTCAACACATCCTACAACCTCCTCACCAGCGCTATCACTTCCTTCCCACTTATCACATCACCATCAGGGTGAAAAAAATCATAGACAATTATATACATGCCGATAGGTGCTGGTGTCCCATCTTCTAGATTGCCTTCCCAGAGGACATTACCTTCGGTACTTAGCAGCGTATTTTCTGCCACAGGTAATTCTAATCTACCGTGGTCATCATGTACAGCTACATTACCGATGAAGCCACTTTTTTCCAGGCTATACTGGAGCACGGCAAAATCTTCAAAGCCGTCGGCGTCAGGCGAGAATCTCTGACTCTGCAATTCTACAGTACCTACATCAACCCCCTCAGAAGAAATCCGCTGGCTATTAGTATATCCCGGTGTGCCATAATTGACACTAGCGGCTGCAGAGAACCAGTTGTTGGAATCATTGGTCTCTGAGATGGTAGATAATCTTTCCAGACTTACACCCTCTATATCCGAGTTAGTAAGTAGAGGTGAATGAAAATCGTCCGTGTAGTCGAAGCTGTCTAAAGTAAGTACTTCATTATTAGACTTAAGTAGGACTGATACATTACCCTCATCATTGACGTAGTTTGTAATATTCAGTTCCACAATATTTGCAGTATCTGGTGGTAGGTAATTTTCTAATATCTGCATACGATCATCAGTAAAGGCTATAATCTGACCAGGTGTCATCATGGTACCTGCCATTACCTGAACATCGACTGCTGTACTGTTGGCTCTTGCAAAAAACACCTCATCCAAGGAAAGAATCTTATCAGAAACATTGATTATTTCTACATAATCGGCATCATTACCTGGTAAAGGGTCATATAGTATCTCATTTATCAAGATATCGCCGAGCTCTGGAGTACTGGCAAGCAAAAGGGCTAGTATGATTGAAGCCGAAGAATTACCTGCTTGGTCTTGTATATCTGCTATGGTTATTTCTCCTTGAGCTCCAATGGGGAACCCTTCTGATAGCTCTAAGCAAACGCTAGTAGGATCATCAGCACTAATAATAGCTCTGGCAATGGCCACTTGATTACCTTCAGTGGTGTTTATCCGATAGTTAGATAATTCCGCCACCGAAGCAGCGTCCAGCACTTCAGAAAATTGGATAATAATTTTATCACTGTTGGCAAATTCGACTGACACCACAGAAGGAGGAGCGGTATCAGGCAGTAAATCTTCTACGATAATGTTATCAAAGAAGAATCTGTCAGTCCTTGTAGATGTGTACTGACAAGTCCATCCAAGAAAGTGATTACCAGTGAGGTCTTCCGTTTCATGAAAAACTCTAAAAGCTTCTACTGGCACAGGGTCACTTCCAATCTCTTGGCTAGACAATATCCATTCATCTTCCAGAGACTTTGTTAATATGATTCTTAGAGAAAAGCCATTGGCTATTTGTCCCATAGGACCTGAAGCAATTCGATTTTCTGCCCCATTTTCTATCTCAAAAAACTGTATGGCATCATCACTCCCTGATTCTCCGAATCTGAGGAGAAAACCTGTTTGCTCATTTGGATCTGCAGTATCTTTTAGAATCCAATAGTCTAGGAGATTAGAAGTAGACGGAGCAAAATCCATCTCTATGTCCATGGACCATAGTATACTATCGGATACGGTGATGGGTGTGAATAGCGAAGATGTCCCAGCTTCAGGGGCTGCCAATTGTAATATGTTCTCATCATTGATAATAAAGTCAGATAAGTCACCTGTCCATATGCTCAAGTCTCCATTATCAAAGTTGACATTCAGTTGTGCCTCTAATCCAAAACTTAGTTGGATAAACAGAACGACAAAAACCCAAGGCTTCATTAAAGTAAACACAGTGTTTTGTAGATTTAAGATATCGATTCTAGACTTATACATCTGTTCACAAGGTACTGATATCGTAGATACTAGAAAGTATTTCTTAACACTGTTAATCCCGTTTTGACGTCTTTTATGAGATAGTCTGTGTACTTCACTGCTCACCATTGGATTTAAGGCAGTATTTTTGATTATGAATTGTAACAATCAGTTGTCTTTCTTGAGATAGCTGAATAAAGTAGAATGTATATGAAATTGGCACTGGTAGGCGCTACTGGACTAGTAGGACAAGAAATGATTGATGTACTGGAAGAACAGAACGTATCAATAGATGAATTTATACCTGTTGCTTCTGCAAAATCAGTCGGTAAGACGTTAAAGTTTAAAGGCAAAGAATATAAGGTAGTTTCTATGGAAGATGCCATTGCAGCGGCGCCCGACTTTGCATTGTTCTCTGCAGGTGGTTCTACCTCTAAGACCTATGCGCCTCGATTTGCAGAAGTAGGAACTACTGTGATAGATAACTCATCGGCTTGGCGTATGGATCCAGATAAGAAGTTGGTCGTCCCAGAAGTCAATATGGGTCAGTTAAGTGAGGAGGATAAGATTATCGCCAATCCTAATTGCAGTACGATCCAGCTGGTCGTAGCCCTCAATCCTTTGCATGTGAATTATGGTATAAAGAGACTAGTGATTTCTACTTACCAGTCATTCACAGGTACAGGTGCCAAAGCCGTGGATCAGTATGAAGCGGAAAGAGATGGTAAGACAGATAATGGATATCAGATGGCTTACCATTATCCCATCTTTGAGAATTGCCTTCCGCACTGTGATGTATTTCTAGATAATGATTACACCAAGGAGGAAATGAAGTTGGTGCATGAGACACGTAAAATACTATCAGCACCTGATATAGCTATTACCGCTACGGCAGTAAGAGTACCTGTGCATGGAGGACATTCAGAGTCAGTGAATATAGAGTTTCATAATCCTATAGATGTCTCTGAGATTAAAGCCCTGCTTGCTTCTTCACCAGGCATTGTCCTTCAGGATGATATAAAGAATAATGTATACCCTATGCCACTTCACTCAAAGAAGAAAGATGAGGTGTTTGTGGGAAGAGTAAGACGTGACGAATCTGTAGAGAACGGTCTAAATCTATGGATAGTCGCTGATAATCTTAGAAAGGGCGCAGCTACTAATGCTGTCCAGATATTACAAGGACTGTTAGATAAGAAAAAGACAGTACCTGCTTAATTAATTATGAGTATTACATCGAGCAGCGATAGGTTGCTTGAATTTGAATAAATAGTTTACAGAAAATTTGGCTTGGAATCTCAAAAAACGTTTTGCTTCCTGGCCATCGAAAAACAAATCACATGAAAAATAAGATTGTACTTTGGGGAAATGACGGCAAAGATGAGAAGGTGCTCATCGCCATGGAATTACTGGCTAAGGAAAATAAGGTGAATGTATACACCTTTCATCATGACATAGTCAGTGAAGTATTCTATAACTTAATGATGGATGATTGGAGATCAGGCAAAGAAGTGGAGTTCCCTGAAGGCCATCAAACCCAAGTCAGGGAATTATCCGTCACTGACGACATACTGCCTGAAGACTTAAAAGTACAACGCGGTGATTTGATAAATCGTGCAAAAGCCGAATGGCATTTCGTGGTCTTATCTACGAAGATGTATGACTTATATAAGACGGAGCTAGAGGACCTAAAAGAAAGAATAGAAAAACTTGTAGATTTTGATGGAGGCATCTGGGATGAGGTTAAAGGCTTCTGGGGGAAAGTATCAGAGCAGTCTAGAGAAAGAAATCTATTTAGAGAGCATGCTGATAAATTAAAAAACGACACTAACGATCTATTCACTAAGCTTAAAGAATTCAGGTCTAAAGCAAATGAAGAGCTGAACAAAGTATCAAAGGAACACTTGACTGCTTTTACACAAAGATTAGATAGTGTCAGAGCAAAAGTAGATGAAGGAAAGAGTCTAAGCCCTCTGTTCGATGAGCTCAAGAAAATCCAGGCAGACTTTAAGAATACTGACTTCACGCGTAATGATAGATCTAAAGTCTGGAAGAAAATAGATCAGGCTTTCAAGAAGGTAAAGGAAAAGAAATACGATCCTTCTAAATCTGACGGCAACGGAGGTGCTGTGTCTCGTGTGGAAAGAAGATACCAAGGACTGCAATCAGCTAT
>CAZIMH010000295.1:0-4087 GCA_964540155.1 uncultured Saprospiraceae bacterium | reverse complement strand
GGTCTTCATCTATGGCAACTGTATGTGCCGGAGCACTAGCGCTAATGGATGGTGGCGTTCCGATCAAAGCACCTGTATCAGGTATCGCAATGGGAATGATTGCTGATGGAGATAGAATGGCTATCCTAAGTGATATACTTGGTGATGAAGATGCTCTAGGTGATATGGACTTCAAAGTAACAGGTACAGAGAATGGTATCACTGCTTGTCAGATGGACATCAAAATAGATGGCCTACCATATTCTACTATGGAGAAAGCGCTAGATCAAGCTAAGGAAGGAAGAATACACATCTTGAATGAGATGGCTAAGACGTTATCAGCACCTAATGCAGATTATAAGCCTCATGCGCCTAGAATAGAAGAGATAATCATAGATAAGAGCTTCATAGGTGCTGTTATCGGTCCTGGAGGAAAAGTAATACAGGACATTCAAGCAAGAACTGGTACTACAATCAATATAGAAGAGAAGGACGAAAAAGGATATGTGTCCATTTCATCCACAGATGCAGATTCGCTTAATATGGCGAAAGCAGAAATATTAGAGATTGCCTTTGAGCCATCAGTAGGTGATGTATTTGAAGCAAAAGTAGCCTCAGTCCAATCATACGGCGTCTTCGTAGATTTCAAGAGCAAGAGTGGATTACTCCACGTTAGTGAGATCTCACATACTCGGATCAATGATGTTAGTGAAGTCTTCAAAGTAGGGGATCCAGTCAAAGTGAAATTGATAGGAATAGACCCGAAAACTGGAAAATATAGATTAAGTAGAAAAGTACTCATTACCAACCCAAGGGATGAAAAAACACAGGCCTAATTTTATTTAGATAGGCCAAACAGAAACAACAGATTATATATTATAATATTTTAACATATAATCTGCTTGTTTTTGCATCTGCATTCCTATCTTTGATTTTAATTCCACCTGTCTAGGACCTTGAACAGACAAATAAGCTTGCTATTGGTAAAAAACTTTACCAAATCTGAACTTAATTGGACGGAATCTTGTAAGCATTATACTGGTTTAAGAAATTTTATGAGAAACGCATTTTGACGATGGTCGTCGTTTATAATGCACAATTTTACTCAATGAGACAGTTAAAAATTACAAACAAAATCACGAGTCGTGAGAGTTTGGCCTTGGATAAGTACCTCAATGATATCTCAAAAATAGAGATGTTGACACCCCAAGATGAAGCAGATTTAGCAAGAAGAATCAGAGATGGAGATGAGTGGGCATTAGAAAGAATGACCCAAGCCAATCTTAGATTCGTTGTATCTGTTGCAAAGCAATACCAGAATCAAGGATTATCCCTTAGTGATTTAATCAATGAAGGCAATGTGGGTCTGATGAAGGCTGCAAAAAGATTTGACGAAACCAAAGGTTTCAAATTTATCTCTTATGCAGTCTGGTGGATAAGACAATCTATCCTTCAATCTATTGTAGAATACTCTAGAATGGTTAGATTACCACTTAATAAAGTCAGTTCTTATTCTAAAGTCAATGAGGCCTTTGTCTCATTCGTACAAGAATTCGAAAGAAATCCAACCCATGAAGAGCTTGCAGAGCTTTTGGAAATGAAAGTATCTGATATAGTCAATGTACTTCAGGGTGGCGGTAGACATTTATCTATGGATGCGCCAGTAGGTGGAGATGATGGAGATGCTTCTATGATAGATTTGTACGTAGAAGCGGATCAGAAAGCTCCCGATATGAACTTGATGGATCAGTCACTTAAAGATGAAGTCAAATATGGACTTTCACTACTAAGTTCTAGAGAGATAGAAGTCTTGTCTTCTTACTATGGATTAAATGGTCATAAGTCATTGACGCTAGAAGAGATAGGTGAGCTGTATGGCTTGACGAGAGAAAGAGTAAGACAGATAAAGGAAAGAGCGCTTAGAAGACTTAGAAAATCTGTTAACAGAAATGCACTGAAATCCTACTTAGGGTAGGGTATTCAGATAAAATTATAACCTTATTTAAGGCTTACAAGGAAATCTTGTAAGCCTTTTTTTTGTTATGTATCTGAACGCATCTATTATATATGATTCTCTTCAGACTTTTCTTTTTACTGACCATATTAGGTTTATTCACGTTGCTTATTCTCGGCATAATTTCTAGTCAAAGAAGAAGTTCATCGAGAAAGAAGAAGCCTTATTTTATAGTTGATGAGAAGTTAAGAGGCATCTTAGATCAGCTGACTGAGAATATTATCCCAATTGATATCCATGAACTCAAAATTCTAGGATGGGCGAAAAAAGTAATTAAAAAGACTCGCCAATACGAGAGTGGATACCTAAGCACTATTTTTCAGGAACATCTTATTTCTTACCTATTAACCTATAGCAAAGGAGGTAAGAAATACCTAATCGCTAATAGCTCTCAAGGGGCTTACCATTTCCTATACAAGGGGCATAAAACGATGGTGATAGAGGCAGGACAAGAGATAGGAGAAATCAATGAACAACTTACTTATAGCTTAAAAGACGGTAGCGATGAATATCATGTAATTCCTTCAGATGGACAGCAAGGCATTATCAAAAAGGGAGAAAGAGAGTTAGCTAGTTATAATTTAGGCCCTATTGGTCAAAAAATAGCCATCAGTGATCGTTACTTTAACTATGTTAATTCCGTTAATGATGATGAAATGCGACATCTTGTGGCGCTTTCTATTTACTTACTATTACTAAACAACAAATCAACATAATGATTAGAGTATTATTTATTTCAGCATTCATGTTTTCTACGGCACTGTTATCTGGACAAACTACGCCAGAAGAGAGTCCTGCTGCTAAGAGTATGGATGATGCACTCTCCGAAATGTCCAAGATGATGGACACCATGGATATCTCTAGCTTGATGAAGGGACTTGACATGGATAAAATTATAGGTAGTTCTGATTTTGAATCTATGTTTGAGATGATGGATTCTCTAGACCTAAATCAATTATTTGGGGGTAGCCAGGGTCTTGAGGGTCTTGGGATGGGAGATAAAGATTTAGAAGAGATGATGAAAGAAAGCATGAAAATGCTTGAGGGGGTGGATATGGATGAGCTAATGAAGATGATGGAAGGAGTGGATATGAATGAGATGATGAAAATGTTAGAAGGCGTCGATATGAGCGAAATGATGAAAATGTTTGAAGGTATAAATCCTGAAGACTTGAACTTAGTGCCTCCTACTTCTCCTACTGAGAATTCTAAGAAAAAGAAAATGAAAAAGCTATAGGATTAGTCTGATAGTATAACGGATTAATCCGATATACAAGCGTTGCAGCTATTTATTTAGTATTATTGTAATATGTACACAAACAGTTACAATGAAGGTATTAGATAAAGTTAGGGTCATTTTATACAGATGTCATGAGAAGGGGTTGGAAGTGTTGCTTATAGAACCTAATTTGAAAAAGGACCCTTCAGCGTGGAAAGCGTTTCCGAAGGCAAGATTGGATGATGAAAGTTATAACGGCATTAGTATCGATTCCACCTGCGCTAAAGGTCATCCTCTTAAAGCAGTAGCAATAGAGGCAGATTGGCACCAAATCCCTTCATTAAGAGGTATAATCAGACATGATGTAGAACGATTGAAGTCTAAAGCCAGCAAGTGCAATTATATCGGTGTCAAAGAAGCAATGAAAGATATCATGCCGGACGAGTATGCAGCGTTGAAGGAATTAAAAGATATAATAACAGACAGAAACTCATTGTTATCTATATAAGATGACACACTAGGATAAAAAAAAGGCTTTTGGAATCATTCCAAAAGCCTTTTTACTTTTTAAGTAATGAGCAACCTACTTGATTTGCAAGCTTTTGTGAGCACCATTACAAAATCCATTTTCATTATCTGTTTGCTTACAAGTACAAAAATGAATGTCTTTATCTTCAGTAGCTTCATAGCGAACTGGCGTAAATGAGCTTCCTTTATGAGCGCCATCGCAAAATGGTTGATTACTACTTTCTCCGCAGGTGCACCAAGAATATTTCTTTCCTTTTTCTACACTTACTTTAATAGGCGATTTGCCTGCAACTTTTCCTTTTTCCATGTTAATCTTCTCTTTGTCTATACACTGATAAAATATGTAT
>CAZIMH010000294.1:0-4091 GCA_964540155.1 uncultured Saprospiraceae bacterium | reverse complement strand
ATGTGAGGAAGAACGAATTACACTCATTTGGTATAAGAAATTATAAGCTTATTCCTTTATTAGTCACCTCGATTCTGTTTGGATTAGTTCATGGAACCAATCCAGAAGTTCAAAGTTTTGGTACAGGAATCATGATGACCTACTACATAAGTGCGGGTCTCATGTTAGGGATAATGACGATAATGGATGATGGACTAGAACTTGCTTTAGGAACACATGCTGCCACTAATTTCACTGCTGCCGTGTTCGTAGGGTACGAAGGATCCGTCATAAAAACCGACAGCTTATTTGTCGCTCAAGACCTCAACCCATATTTTATGACAGTTTCATTTTATATTGTTGGAGCTGTGTTCTTATTTATCCTCAAGCGCAAGTATAAATGGACAACTTTCAATAAACTCCTAGAACCAATTAGTAAACCAGACGAAGACAAGCAATTAGACAAACATTTGTCTAAACATTTGGTAAATAATTGAAAGAATTAAAACATAGGTTATGATAAAATTTATACTGCCTGTTATTTTGTGTTTATCCTCTATTTCCATGAGTGCACAGTCAGATCGCTGGCAGCAAAAAGTCAAGTATGAAATGGAAATTGATATGGATGTGAAAAACCATACTTATGAAGGAAAACAAAAAATAAAATACTGGAATAATTCCCCGGACACTTTACACAAAGTATTCTACCACCTTTACTTCAATGCTTTCCAGCCTAATAGTATGATGGATGTAAGGTCACTCACTATCTCTGATCCGGACAGAAGGGTGACAAACAGAATATCGAAACTGAAGCAAAATGAAATAGGATACCAAAAGGTAAGTAGCCTTAAACAAGATGGTACTAGAACAAAATTCCATATGGAAGGAACGATTCTAGAGGTTACGCTAGCCAAACCAATATTACCTGGTAAGACTACAAATCTGGAAATGGAGTGGGTTGCTCAAGTACCGGTCCAAGTAAGGAGAAGTGGTAGAGACAGCGACGAAGGTATCAGCTACTCTATGTCTCAGTGGTATCCAAAGTTATGTGAATATGATTATCAAGGATGGCACGCCAACCCATATGTAGGCCGAGAGTTTTACGGTATATGGGGAGACTTCGATGTAACTATCAAAATAGATAGAACATATACAGTAGGTGCTACTGGTCTATTGCAGAATATGGAAGACATGGGCCATGGATATTCGGACAAAAACACAAAGAAAAAAGGAATCTTTCGCAAGAAATATTTGACATGGAGGTTCAAGGCTGAGAACGTACATGATTTTGTCTGGGGAGCTGATCCTGATTATACACATTACTCCAAGAAAACATCGTCAGGTACAACCCTTCATTATTTTTATCAGGAGAATGATAAGACCAGAGACAATTGGTTAAAGTTGCATGAGGCCATGGATGTTGCTGAACAGTACATGAACAAACACTTTGGAAAATATCCATATCCCGTATATGCCTTTATACAAGGGGGTGATGGAGGGATGGAATATCCTATGGCTACGCTAATTACAGGAGAAAGAAACTTCACCAGCCTTGTCGGGGTAAGTGTTCATGAGTGGATGCATAGCTGGTACCAAATGCTACTCGGAACTAACGAAGCGTTGTATGCATGGATGGATGAGGGATTCACATCGTGGGGTTCTGCTTCTGTAATGAATCATTTAAAAAAGGCAGGTATACTAGAGGGTGACCCGACAGATAATCCACATTATAATTCAGTCAGAGGTTATGCAAGATTTGCCAAGTCAGGTTCTGAGGAACCACTATCCACGCATGCAGACCACTTTCAATCCAATACGGCGTATGGTGTGGGATCGTATACCAAAGGATTGGTTTTCTTAGAACAACTAGAGTATATAATCGGCAAGAAATCTTTAGATAGAACACTAATTAGATATTATAATGAGTGGGCTTACAAACATCCTAATCTGAATGATTTTCTTAGAGTGGCCGAAAAGGTATCAGGATTAGAGTTAGATTGGTTTAAGGAATATTGGGTAAACACTACGCATACTATAGACTATGGGATAGGGGATATTACCGAATCGGACGGTATTACTAGCATAGAATTAAAGAAAATAGGGGTACATCCAATGCCTATAGATATCGTGATTAGTTTGAAGGATGGTTCGGAACTTAGATATAATATACCACTGAGAATGATGAGAGGTGAAAAACAGGATGATGTTTTCGAGGGAGACATACTAAGTGATTGGCCTTGGACACATCAATCTTATATGATTAGTGAAAATATTAGCGCAGCCAATATTCTCAAAGTACAAATAGATCCTTCAGGAAGATTAGCTGATGTGGAATTAGATAACAATGTCTGGCCGCAAAAGAAGAAGGATTCGGAAGGAAACTGATAACTGCTTTAGGCTGGTATTGGAATAAGGCCAAACGTGTAAAGAAGTTCTATAAACCAAAAAAGGAAGTTCATAACCGAACTTCCTTTTTTGGTTTTCTGCATTTGACTAGAAAATTATGCTCTAGTCTTAGCTATACTTTTAATCTTTTTCTTACCTTTTGTCTGACTAGCCATTTTAATAGCTTTCTCTGCGTTAACTACGCCACCAGAAACACTCAACTGACTAAACGGTTTGGTAACACCCTGCATCCCAGGCACTTTCACCACGTTATTCATTTTGACAGAAGAGTTCATTAGTATTTGTTTGACTTGAACTGCTGTCAATCCAGGATAGTATGATCTTATAACTGCTGCTACTCCCGCTACAACTGGAGAAGCCATACTGGTTCCCTGTAGTGGTCTGTACTTATCATCAGGAATTGTAGCGTGGATAGCCATTCCGGGTGCAAAGATGTCTACATTCTCTTTCCCATAATTAGAAAAAGGAGCAGATAAATCCTCACCATTCTCAAAGTTCAAGGCGCCGACTTCCATCCAGTTTTTGTAGTTCTTAGTCTTCCCTTTGAAAAACAAAAAGCCTTTTCCTTTATAGGTGTCATTAGGAAAATTATCTGTCGTGTCATTATTCTGACTGCTGTTCCCCGCGGCATGCACCAATAGAACATCATTCTTCTCTGCATACTTTATAGCATCTTCCACAACTTTCTCATACCAAGAAAATCCTTTTCCGAAGCTCATATTTATAATGCTGGCTCCATTATCGACGGCATATCTGATTGCATTAGCTACATCTTTGTCTCTTTCATCTCCATCAGGCACTGTTCTAATAGACATTAATTTTACATTATCAGCAACTCCGTCCATTCCTACAGAATTATTTCTTACTGCGCCTATTATCCCAGCCACGTGAGTACCGTGTAATGCATCTGGCCCCTCTACATCATTATTACCGTAATACTTCTCATTCTGATCTGCATAATTATCACCCACAATCTCTCTGGTGTTGAAATCTGGGTTGTAAGCATATTTTTGCTGTCCTTCAAAGAAATCTATAGCTCCACCTAGTTCTCCAAATATTTGTTCTTTTAGTGCTCCTATAGATTCTACAGGGTTGCCATTTGCTAACTGCTCTAATAGGATATTCTTTCCTATGGTCATCGCCTCTCCGGTTGGTGTAATTGCTTGTAAATTTTCAAGCGTTACCTCATTTGTATCCAGTGCAGCCGCAATAGCATCTAGGCCAGTATCCACATTCGCTTTTGACTGGTGATATCTGTCTAAGTTGGTGCTCGCTCTTTCCAGTTTACTTTCTACTTCTTCTTTACATTTTACATATAAATCATACTCTACCTTTTCCTTTTTCGAAAGCTGGTTTCTGTCCGCATTATCATATTTATACTTATACTTTCCATAAAGCCTCGTCACTTCATAAGTATCTGGTCCTACATTGCCATTAGGTCCTCCAATGAAATTCCAGCCATGTACATCATCTATGTAGCCATTCTTATCATCGTCAATACCGTTATCAGGAATCTCATCTAGATTAACCCATATATTATCCTTAAGGTCTTCGTGCTCAATGTCAATCCCTGAATCTATAACTGCAACCACAACAGTACTAGACTGTCTACCTTCTAATTGTTTGTACATAGACGCAGTAGCTATCCCTACTGAACCATCCTTATCAGCTGGACCATGATGCCAACCATCCTCTTGAGCTATAAC
>CAZIMH010000293.1:0-4096 GCA_964540155.1 uncultured Saprospiraceae bacterium | reverse complement strand
AGCTATGATAAGTCGTCAGAAAAAGAAGACATATTTAAGATAGTAGAACAAATGCCAAAGCCTATAAATGAAAAATACATTGAAGAATTAACAGAAAATGCGAAAGCTAAATTCAAGGATAAAAAACTAAATGAGGTATTTAAATTTGTAGTAGAAAAGGATGGCTTTATTTCCAATATTAAAAATCTGAGAACTACTGATAACGAAGTAACGGAGTGGCTAAATGCACATCTGAGAAAAACCTTAAAGTTTACACCAGGCACGCAAAGAGGGAAAAAAGTAAGAGTAGAAGTAACTTATAGACTAAGAACATAAAGAATAAATGTGAAGGAATGCTTCTTACAGTACCAAACCATCATTCTTGCAATCATGAATAAAAGTAATTTTCTAGTAAGTCTCCCCTACTGAGAGCAAATTATAAAAGTCAAAAAATAAATATCTACATTACTATGGAAAGAAAAGATAAAAAGAAAAACCTATTTTCATTGGGCATAGGAATTGGCCTCGGAATGATTTTATACAAAGTAATCTTCGACCTATTATGGCCGATGATTTTTAATTAAAATGAATAATAATGTACATTCCCCATTATCATAAAAATGAAAACCTAGAAGAAGTCAAAGGATTCCTGAAAGCCAATAGCTTTGGCATCTTACTCAATCAAAACAACGGAAAAATTTGGGGTAGTCATATTCCTTTAGAGTTAGAACTAGACCCCAGCGGTGAAGAAGTGATCTATGGACACATATCAAAAGCCAATTTTCAACTAAAAGATTATACAGAAGGTAAAGAAGAAGTACTACTCATTTTTAATGGTCCGCATTCATATGTTTCATCATCCTGGTATAATCATGAAAATGTACCCACCTGGAATTACATTGCCGTTCACATCTATGGAAGTCTTGAAGTCATAGACAACGAAGAATTAAAATACTCTCTCGATAAGCTGATAAATAAGTATGAAGCAAAAATGGAGAACCCAATTCACCTTGACTCTTTGTCAGAAAAAACAATGAAGCAGATGAAGGGTATCATTGGATTCAAAATTCATATAAATGAAATTCAAGCCGCCTATAAACTTTCTCAAAACAGAGATGATGAAGATTATCACAACATTGTGGAGGAACTAAATAAATCTGAACACAACTTAGATAAAGAGACCTCAAAGATCATGAAGTCAAAAAGATATAGCTGATATAATCACGTGTATAGTTTTCATTCCAGCACTCTGACCAACAAAACTTCGATTTAGGCTGTCTATAAGTAAAAGTCCAATCATGAACCTACTTCAATTGATACCCCTCTTAGCTATCGCGCTGTTGCTATCCTGCAATAATGATGATTTACAAATTCCAATATGTGAGGACTGTAATTTTACCTGCCTCGACACGAATGCTACTGAGGTATTCACCAATAGCTGTCAAGATAACTGGGAATGTAATTACAAAACCAAGTCACGATCCAAGGTAGACCTAATAGAGTTCGAAGGAATCAGCGATGGAGAAAATGTAAGCTTCCAATTTATCTTCAGCACCGACGGTGATCCAGTCATAGCTGATGACGAATATACAGGCATACTTGTTTTCGAAACGAGCACTAATGAAGAGAGCTTCTTAGCTGAAGATGCTCAATTAAAAGAAATGAATGCTGCCTTTAGAAGGATTTGTTTCTGCGACCAAAAAGAATTTATAGAAATAGAGTTTGGCTGCCTACAAGGAAAAAAAGTTGAGGACAATAGTTGGTTTGTACAAGGAGAACTGACGGTACTTTTTAGTGACACCTCTTTTATTCTAAAGTTTGATGCCTATTTTAATTAACTGTCATTAGAAGATTTTTAGATTATAATTTTAGAAAGAAAGTAAGATGTCAAGCGATCTTCACACATACTTCACACAGTCATCTATCACCATCTTCGCCACCTCTTAAGCACTAGAATGCTTTTTACGACGATGGCCCTTACAATACATAGCTATACATATTAGGTTGCCTTAGCTAATTTGGATAAAAAAGAAAAGGTTACCTTGTCCAAGCTAATCATTCTCATATGGAGCCTGACTTCTGTTTTTCTAAAGCAAAACTAAGATATTGATAAGTACTAATGCCATTCCCACCCTTTGTTATACGGAAATAGCCTTCAAGGACTTCATCTCGGACTTTAAAACCACACTCAAGACTCTTTTTGAAGAAAGGAGCCAAAACGAAGCTGCTTATACAGAACGAGGATTCCCAAAAGCGTTTCTGGAAAAGATCATGGCACACAAACCGCTATCGGTCGCCATACCTACCAAGTACGGTGGGCGGGGCGCCTTGCCAGCAGAGTGTCTGAGCCTCCTACAGGCAGCCTCTTATGAGTCCATATCTTTGACCTTGATATTTGGGATCAACATAGCCCTCTTCATAGAGCCTTTTGCAAAGTATGGCGATGATACGCTTAAGCCAGCAGTTTTTGAGAAATTCATAGAGCATGACAACATGGGCGGTCTCATGATTACAGAACCCGATCATGGGAGTGATGCCCTGAATATGAAAACCGCTTACACTCAAGCAGAAAATGGCAACTATCACCTGAAGGGTATCAAGCATTGGCAAGGTCTCACGGGCATGGCGGACTATTGGTTAGTCGCAGCAAGAAAACAAACCTCCAGTGGCGCACTGAGCAGAGACGTGGACCTCTTCCTGTCTGAGGATGCTGATCCATGCCAGCACATCGAAGTAACAGAACTCTATAATAACAATGGCCTCTACCCCATCCCTTATGGCAAAAACCTGATAGACATAAAGTTGCCGGGTACGCATAGATTGATTCCTGAGACAACGGGCATCAAGATGCTTATGGATACGCTACACAGAAGTCGCTTACAGTTTCCTGGCATGGCGCTGGGATTTGTCAAGCGGGCCTTGGATGAGGCAACCAAGCATTGTCAGGAACGAATGATTAGAGGAAAATGCTTGTCTACCTTTGACCAAATGCAAAGCGACCTGGTCAAACTGGAAAGAGCCTTTACGATCTGCTCAGCGATGTGCTTTCGCAGCGCCGATTCCACCAGCATCCATCATGACTTGTCACTTAGTGGCATCGAGGCCAATACTTTCAAAGCTGTCGTCTCAGACCTGATGCAAGAGTCAGCACAGATACTCATGCAACTGCAAGGCGGGAAGGGCTACCTTTTCAAAAGTCTAGGGTCACGTGCCATTATGGACTCCAGACCTTTTCAGATTTTTGAAGGACCCAATGACATGCTCTTTACGCAGCTGGCAGAAATGATGCTGAAGCCAATGAACCGTTCTAAGCAGATGAACCTATTGGAATACCTGAAGACTTATGAGCACGCCGCACAGTCAGCACAGCTCTTTGAAGCATCCATCAATGTCACCCTCGACAAGACATATCCTCAGAGAAAACTCGTGCTACTTGGCAGAGCCATGGCCAAAGTAATTCTAGCGCATCATGTGCTTACCCTATCTAATAGCGGATTCAATACTGACCTGATAGACAATTGTATCATTAGCTTACAACAAGAAGTTTCTCAGCTGATGAATGGTTTTCATAACCAAAAAACAAACGGTTTGTCCGAAGGTTATGACGAGAATTCAAACTGGTGGGATTTATTGTAATCAAGTCCCAAGCACGCTGTCAGGATAATAAAGAATAACTTAGTAAGGGTAATTAGTAATTAATTATATATGACTATCGGCTTTTGAATACCTAGCTTCACAACCTCCCCTTAAAAGGGAAGGAGTAAGGTCCCTTTTAAGGGGGATTTAGGGGTCAAAAAAGAGAGGTGTCCTTCAAAAAACTATTAGATTTCTCTTAGTACCTAAAAGCCGATAGGCATGTAATTATATCATAGTCCCATAGGGACGGCACCTTGGTAATAAGTGTCCAACATCAAATCCAAGCGCCGTAGGTGCGATACAAGGAAAACTTTTTTTATTTTCTCAGGCAACGATATCATGCATCGCGAGTCTTTCTAGTATACAACTGATAAATTATATAATTCGTATCTTAACAACTAGCCATTATTATTCGCTATTACAATTATCCGTTATGAAATTATCAAGAACTCTATTCATTCCATTATGTATATCTATAGCC
>CAZIMH010000292.1:0-4105 GCA_964540155.1 uncultured Saprospiraceae bacterium | reverse complement strand
AGGATAATTTCTATCTCGCAAGTAATATTAGATGGTAAAGATGCCATGCCGACTGCTGACCGAGCATGCCGTCCTCTGTCTCCGAACACCTCTATCATTAGTTCTGAGAAGCCATTGATAACTTGTGGATGCGCTTTAAAATCATCGGTCGCATTGACCATCCCTAAGACTTTGACCACTTGCTTGACTTTATTCAAGTCTCCCACTGCCATCTTAATCACTTCCAGTTGATTGATAGCCACTTGCCGTGCGGCTGCAGCGCCTTCTTCCGCCGTGAGGTCACTCCCTACTTTACCCGTCATCAGTGTGCCATCTGAGGTTCTGGGTCCCTTGCCAGATAAAAACAGCAAATTTCCTACCTTGACAAAGGGCTCTATTTTCGCTGTCTTAGGTATGATAGGCTCAGTTAGAGTGATACCCATTTCCTTTAATTTTTCCTCCACATCATAGCTGTAATTTGCTATTTCTGTTTTAGGTTGATTTGAGGTATTTTGATTACATCCTATCAGTAATAATATGCCAACAAATGACATCAATAGGGGATACTTTAGTAAGGAGGAGCAAAGCCTCATTTCAGTTGTAGGATACATAGAGACGTGTATTTTTATAAAATGTGTGATGATAACGAATTTAACAATAAATACAAGCTTGGGCGGGCCTATTGTAAAATGTGCAGAAAATAGAAAGAGCAGCTCTGCCAACACATATCATTGAATCAATGTCTACTTTTATAAAACATATATGAACATGAATAATTTCGAACATCAGAAAACAGCACCTTCTCTAAGATGGCTAAAGCAATGGACCTTTATAGGTCTTGTAATGATTTCATTTATAATAATTGGTTAAATAAGGGCTTCTTCAAAATTGACTATATCTTCGTCCTGTGACTACCGAAGATTATAAGAAGATGGCTCCTAAGCTGCCTCACGAACCTGGTGTCTATAGATATATAGATGCTAAGGATGTGGTTATATACGTCGGTAAAGCTAAAAATCTCAAAAAGAGGATATCATCTTACTTTGGCAACAAGAAGCACCAAGCATTCAAGACGAAGACGCTTATTAAGAATGCCGTCAAATTAGAGTATACCGTTGTAGAGACAGAACAAGATGCATTGCTACTGGAGAATACACTAATCAAAAAACTTCAGCCTAGATATAACGTCATGCTCAAGGATGGTAAGACATACACCTATATAGTGGTCAAGAATGAACGCTTCCCTCGTGTTTTTTTTACCAGAAATGTATGGAAAGATGGCTCTCGGTATTTTGGTCCTTATACTTCTAAGTACAGAGCAAGAATTGTATTGGATATCATTAAAAAACTATTCAAGTTGAGGACCTGCTCACTTGATTTAAGTAAAAAGAATGTAGAGGCTGGAAAGTTCAAGGTATGTCTGGAGTACCATATCAAAAATTGTCTAGGCCCCTGTGTAGGTTATGAATCTGAAGAAGACTACAACGAAAAGATCCGTCAGGTGGCCAATATTCTGAAGGGGAAAGTGAAACCCGTACGTGATTACCTCAAGGCTAAGATTGCAGAGTCAGCGGAGAGATTAGAATTTGAAAGCGCCCAACTTTATAAAGAGCGATTAGAAAGTCTGGATGATTACCAGTCCAAGTCTACAGTAGTCAATGTGTCCATTAGGGACAGTGATGTGTTCTCCATAAAGTCTGATGAAGAAATGGCTTATGTCGCCTACCTCAAAATTGTGGATGGTGCACTAATCAATTCTGATAATCTCGAACTCAAAAAGAATCTCAATGATGATGAAGAGGAATTGCTAGTCTTTGCTATAGATTATCTGCGAGAAAAATTTCACAGCATCGCTGAAGAAATAATTGTTCCAAGGCCATTGTCTTTAGGGCAGAATATCAATGTGACGGTGCCGCAGCGGGGAGACAAGAAACACCTGTTAGATTTGGCTGATAAGAACCTTAAGTACTTCATTCTTCAAAAGCGGAAGGATGAAATGAATAAGACCAAGAAACAGACCAGTGCAGAACGTATTCTGAAAACCATGAAGGCTGACCTGGATATGGATGTATTGCCATTCCACATAGAATGTTTCGATAACTCCAATATCCAAGGCACCAATCCAGTAGCCAGTTGTGTTGTCTTCAAGAATGCCCAACCTTCTAAGAAGGACTATCGCAAGTTCAATATCAAAACTGTCGTTGGGCCAGATGATTTCGCCTCTATGAAGGAGGTCGTGTACCGCAGATACAAACGGCTTAAAGAAGAAGCGTCGCCTTTACCTCAGTTAGTGATTATAGATGGAGGTAAAGGACAGCTGAGTGCAGCCTACGAAATCATGGTAGACTTAGGGCTAGACAAAAAGATAACCTTGATTGGGATAGCTAAGCGATTAGAAGAAATCTACTTTCCTGGTGATTCCATTCCCCTTTATATCAATAAAAAGTCAGAATCACTTAAGCTTATCCAGCAATTACGGAATGAAGCACATCGCTTTGCCATTAACTTTCATAGAGATCAGAGGTCAAAGAATGCCTTGGGTACAGAACTGACTAATATTCCAGGAATAGGGGAGAAAACAGCAGAAAAACTCCTTAAGACCTTCAATTCTGTCAAAAACTTAAAAAGCAAGAGTGAAGGGGAGATTTCATCCATAATAGGCGCTGCTCTAGCCAAAAAGGTCTACCAGTTCTTTCACCCGCAGGACGCTACATCTGATAAAAATACTTAAGTCTTAGCTCGCATAGACTATACAATTTCTATCCATTTCTTGACAGTTACTATACATATCCTACTCATTTAGGCCTAAGAAACGGTTAATAATTTACTAACTATAGGGGTAGAGTCTATTATAGATGTCACTCCAAATGATGCTATACACAGCATTAATTTCCACCCTTTATAAGAATTCCCAGATACTGGTATAAAACCTGTAGGCCTGGCATGTCTGATATGGCATGTTATTTGACCTTATGAAAGTCTATATATAATGGATATTTCTATCTATCCCATCCATTATCCTTAATCCATATTCATAAGTCTATCCCTAGCCTTCGAGTTAGCTTATATCAAATATTTTATTTGAATTATAAAAATTGATTTGTGATTAGGGTGATATTTTCAGAATTCGCACCTCCGGATTGCCTCCCAAAAAGCAGTTCCAGAGAAATATTAATACAAGCCGATTATCCATGCGATAATGGGCAATGTGTATTTATAGTTCTCAGTCCCATCTCAATAGTTAAGTCCACAGTTAGTGAATTGTGGAAAAGACAATCTACCCTACGACCAAAGTTTTCATCACTAGAATTAGAATCACGTGGGTAAGGATACATGTATTTTTAAGTTAGGTGGACTTAATGGCTGCGCACAGCGCAAGCACCTTGTGTTCGCACTAATGATTTATTTAATTTCAGTCATAAATCCTATTACATCACATGGGCAGGTGCTCATTCATGATGTTTCAGACTATTCCAGCTTTAATATTACCTGCTTTGGTGAAAGTGATGGATGGATAGATTTATCTATCAGTGGTGGATCGGCACCTTATGCTGTTACATGCATGACACAAATTGGGATTGTATTCGATACGATTCAGCATACTAACATATCTGGAGGAATCACTCGTTTTGATAATTTGTCAGCTGGTAATTACGCTTTTGAGGTATTTGATGCTAACGGTATAAGAATTGGTTTTATAAGTAGATATTTATTTGAACCATGGGCTGCACTGGAAATACGAACACAGGTTGTACTACAATTTAATGGAAATGCGCTAAGCTGCCCAGGAGCAAATGATGGGAAGGTTTTTGCTGAGTCTAATTCTGGAACGATAAACCAAATTACAGGTGTTCCCCCATACTTTTATATATGGAGTAATGGAGCAATCGGAGATACCTTATTCAATGCCTCAGCGGGAGATTACGAAGTGACAGTATCAGATGCCAATGGCTGTACTGCCTCTACATCTTTCACGGTAGATGAGGCACTAGACTGGGATGTAGACATAGTTGTAGATTCAGACTTAAATTGTCCTGGTGATGCTTTTGCATCGATTAGAGCGACTGTAGATAATTTTACCAATTCTGGACCTGTTACCTATGCATGGAATAATGGTGTCATAGGA
>CAZIMH010000291.1:0-4106 GCA_964540155.1 uncultured Saprospiraceae bacterium | reverse complement strand
TGTGATATTTGTACAGACCCATTGGTAATGGATCCTAGTTGTGTCTTTAACTGCACGGAAGAAAAACTGTTCTCTGACTTCGTGGATAACGAAACAGGAAGAGTAGGTGTAGATGAAGACGTCTTAGATGATATTATTGAGTTTTCAGGAGATAGAGGTGGATTCATTAATGAATTCGTTACTGATAACTGTTCTAACGTTCCAATCTTCGCAGACTACAGTGATTCATTTTCTGATATAGGAGACTGTACTGAAGGTGTATTGATGACAAGATTATGGTCAGTGACTTTCCCTAGTGTAGGTGGAGGAAACAGAACATTAAACTGTACACAATACTTCAGATTTGACCCATTCGAAATATTTGATGATATGGGTAACCTTCTAGCAATGGAAGCACCATTTGATACGATATCTCTAAATCCAGATATTTTCGAACCAGTAGTAGATGAGACAATAGAAGATATGGTTTTGCTACCAAAGCAAATCGTAGAATTGCCTTCATGTGATTTAGGTACGAGTCCAGCAGAGATAGCTGCATTCTTTGATAATCCTTTAACAGAAGATGACGATACAGATAATGATGGCATCGACCCAGATGAGTTTGATATAGATTGTGTTATAGAGAATAATGAAGGGATATGGTATGCTTACCCACACTACTACATCAATGGCGTCAGAGGTCTTCATGCACAGCCAATAACGGATGGTGTATGTAATGTAATAGTAGATGTCCATGATGTAGAATTGGATGCATGTGCACCAGGTTGTTCAGGGAATTCTAAGACACAAAGAACATGGACTATAATAGATTGGTGTGGCAGTTTTGCTGCTGAGTACACACAATTGATAAGTGTAGTAGATGACTTAGAGCCAAGATTACTATTGGAGAGCGATCAGATATTTGCAAGTACAGACCCATGGCAGTGTGCAGCGGACGTTCCAGTTCCAGCACCAAAATCTTTAGAAGATGTATGTGATGCAGACCTGACATATTACATAGGATTTGTAGAAGGTGGATTAGAAGTAGTAGGAAATGCTGTAGATGGCTTTACCGTATTAGGCGTTCCAGAAGGGATGACAACGATACAGTATGTAGCAGAGGATTGCTGTGGTAATAGAGCTGAAGTATTAGCTACAATAACAGTAGAAGATAGAACAGCACCGACACCAGTTACTGTTCAGAATTTAGTAGTAGAGCTAGGTGATTTTGGATCTACGAATCCATTAGATGTTGAACAGGGCACAGGCAAGATATTTGTAGATGCGATAGATCAAGGAAGTTTTGATAACTGTACGGAAGTGGTAGTAGATATCAGAAGAAGAGGAGATGATTTCTGTGTAGTAGCAGATACATTATGGGGAGAGTCAGTGACTTTCTGCTGTGATGATATAGATAGAGAAATAGATGTACAGATAAGAGTATGTGATAAGAATGATAACTGTAATTTCTTATGGTCATCAGTACTAGTAGAAGACAAGCAAGCTGGCTTAGGAACATGTCCAGTAAACCTTGTAGTGCCATGTACATTTGACATATGGGATTTAGACTTGACGGGAGTACCTACGTCATTTGGAACCTGTATGCAAAACGATGTATTGCTAGATACAATGCAGATATTTGAAGATACAGAGCCAAGAAGAAAGAGAGCAACCGAGGGTAACCCGATTGGAGAGTTTACAGGCTTAGAAGTTCCAGCCTTTGATCCAAGTTGTGGATTTGGAGCGATAAGAAGAATTATAGAGTTTGGTACAGCTGGAGAATGCGAGCAATGGTTTGTATTGACGCCAGTAGATGCATTCGACCCAAGTACAATAGTATGGCCAGCAGATGTTACAGTAGTATGTGAGTTTGTGGATACAGGCGAGCCGACATTCTTAGAGCCACAATGTAACTTAGTAGGTGTAGATGTAGATAGAGTAGAGGTATCAATAGAAGATAACGCTTGCTCTACGATACTATATAATTGGACAATAATAGATTGGTGTACATTCGATCCAAGTGATCCAGAAGCGGGTGGCATATTTGAATGGGTACAAACGGTAAAGGTCTTAGATGATGAAGCACCAGAAGTAACAAGTGATGATGGCTTATGCTTTGCTGTAGATACAGAAGAGTGTACAAGAAAAGGTATCACCTTGAGTGCAGTAGGCGTAGACGCAGGTGAGTGTCCAAGTGCATGGTTAAGCTGGACAATCAATGTAGATTTCAATGCAGACTGGGTTATAGACTGTACATACCAAACAAATGTAAGTCCAGTACTATCTAACGGAGATCCAAATCCAAAGTTTGTAGCGAAGACAGCTTCAGGCGAAGCCGTTACTATCGTATTGGATGATGAGATTATGGGTAGCAAAAACCAACATAGAGTAGAGTGGGTAGTAGATGATGGATGTGGAAATAGAGGCAGTGTAGAGACGTTCTTCACAGTAGAGGATAAGAAAGCACCGACACCATTCTGCTTAAACTTAGGTACAGCAGTAATGGCACCAACAGAGATGTTCCCACAAGGGATGGTAGAGCTATGGGCTATAGATTTTGATGCGAAGAGTTTTGATAACTGTTCTACAGAGGAGGATTTATTCTTCACATTTACAGATGTAGCGCCACCGATGAGATGTGATGCTGAGTATGATGGTAGAACAGATTTATTATGGTATAACACTACATTCTGGTTCTTTGATTCAAGTGAAGCAGTAGATGTAGCACCAGAGGATGATGATGGCGCAGCATGTCCAGAGAATGGATTCGGTGCATACAGTGATGGTGGTTTCAACGATGATAATGGACAATTTGAGGAATTCCAAGGCGATATCCACAGATGGGTACCAGGCAGAAGAAGTTCAGGAGCAGTATTTACAGGAGATATGGTAGATGCATCAGGCTTCTTGCAGATTCCAATATATGCATGGGATGAATGTGGAAATACAGATTTCTGTTTAGTTAATGTAAGAATCATCAATAATGGTGGTGGTGCAGGAAGAGTAGCAGGAGAAGTGAGAACAGAAGAGGCAGAAATGGTAGAGGATGTACAGACAGAGTTGATGAGTAACATACCAGGCTTCCCACAAGTATCTACAACGAGTTCAGATGGTAGTTATGCATTTGAGAATGTATTAGAAGATGAGTCTTATCAGATATCAGCGGAGAAAGATGGAGATGATGGCAATGGTGTGAATACGATAGACTTGATAATCATACAGAGACACATACTAGGAGAGGCTAGATTGGATACACCATTCAAGATGATAGCAGCAGATATCAATAATGATGAGCGCATCAATGGATTAGACCTAATAGAGCTTAGAAAGTTCATCTTAGGTGTGTACACAGAATTCCCTCAGAATGAGAGTTGGAAATTAATACCAGCTAATCAGACATTGACACTAGATAATCCATGGTCTTATGATACACATATAGATGTGGTATCAATGACTGCAGACGTATTGGGTCAAGATTTCATAGCGGCAAAGATTGGAGACTTAAACTCATCAGCAACAGTTGCAGGTGTAGTTAGTACACCACCGACAGGAAAGGTTACAAATCTATTATTCGATGATAGACCAGTTGCAGCAGGAGAGGAAGTAGAGGTTGTATTAACGAGTACGCAAGATGTATTTGGGTACCAGTTTACGATGGATATGTCAAGCATGAGTTTGGTTGACGTTGCAGGACAGGGCATAGATAATAGAAACATAGCTCAGTTCGATAACAAGATGACGATGAGTCATGGAAGTCTAGAATCATTAACAGGAGAGTTAGTGACATTGACTCTTAAAGCTACAGAAGCAGGTCAGTTAAGTAATTTACTTGGAATCACAAGTGATATAACTAAGGCAGAAGCGTATGTAGGAGAGGGATTAGAGATTACAGACTTGAGATTACAGAGTAGAAGTGAGTTAGCCTATGACTTAGGTCAGAATCAGCCTAACCCATTCAAGGTACAGACACAGATAGGATATACGTTACCAGAAGCTGCAGAAGCGACAATGACATTATATGATGTTACAGGTAAAGTATTACAGATAATACAGTTGAAGGGAGAGAAGGGAGAGAATATAGTAACTGTAGACAGAGAGACACTTACAACAGGCATCGTATACTACAA
>CAZIMH010000290.1:0-4113 GCA_964540155.1 uncultured Saprospiraceae bacterium | reverse complement strand
GCCGTTGGGCTGTTGCAGATGATGTTACAATCTGGCATGCTAGTCCCCGTGCACGGTAACTCCCAATTCAGATTGTATGGCAAGATGATGATTGATATAGGTGATCAGCAATCATTAGAAGGGGACCTCAGTACCTATAGTTCCAGATTACTCCACATGAAGTATTTTATGGATAAGGCTGACAAACGAACCATGGTACTGATGGATGAATTTGGTAGTGGATCTGATCCGAAGATGGGCGGGGCAATAGCAGAAGGTGTGCTGGATAGGTTGGTATATAAGAAGTGTTATGGTGTCATCACAACCCACTATAGCAATATCAAAAACTATGCGTATAAATCCAAGAGTATTCTTAACGGTGCCATGCTATTCAATCGAGAATTACTCAGTCCTACTTACAGACTCAAGGTGGGCCAGCCAGG
Source organism: uncultured Saprospiraceae bacterium (assembly GCA_964540155.1). Lineage (GTDB taxonomy): Bacteria > Bacteroidota > Bacteroidia > Chitinophagales > Saprospiraceae > RFSX01. Next base: position 3,691 of record CAZIMH010000290.1, on the reverse strand, counting down.
TTCTTCTTTTGCCTTTGAGATTGCGGATAAAATAGGGCTGGATCAGCGTATTCTAAAGTATGCAAAACACAAAGCGGGTAAGGACAGCAAGACTGTGGATCAGTTGCTAATAGATCTACAGCATGAGAAACAAGCTTTAGAGAAAGAGCTCATCGATGCTTATGATGAAAGACATCGTCTGAAAAAGCTCATAGAGACCTATGATAACATGAAGGACTCTTTAGAAATCAAACGAAAGCGATTCAAATTACAGACTAAGGAAAAAGATCAATACCAAATCTCAAAGTATGAGCAGGAAGTACAGGATTTGATCCGTGAAATTAAAAAGGAAAAGAACCTAGAGAAAGCGAAAGAAGCTGCAGTAAAACTAAAGCAAAAACGGAAGGAAAGACACGAAGAGATTAAGGAGATTTCTGATGAGGTCTATAAGGTAGAGTTAGAAAAGGTAAAAGACTTGGAGTTAGGCCAGTTCGTAAAATTCAGAAATGGTAGTGAACCCGGGAAAGTGATAGCCATGGATGAGAAAAAGGTTAAACTGGAAATAGGCAATATGCAATTTGAGGTGCCCAGACATGATCTCATTCTTGCGAATTCTCCTGTGAAGAAAAAAGCAAAGATTAATCTAGATACCTTATTTACTGATTCAGGAATAGAAACGGAATTAGACATTAGAGGATATACAAAAGCCGAAGCGATAGATGCGATAGAAGAATTTCTAGATGATGCTTTAATGTCTAATGTAGTCACTGATCTTAAGGTATTGCATGGGAAGGGGACAGGTGTATTGAAGCGTACTTTGTGGCAAAAGGTAAAAGAGTACAAGGATATCAGAAGAACATGGCACCCAGAAGAAGAATACGGCGGGACTGGGGTGACTTATATATCATTTTGAAGAAGAATTGTAAATGAGGAATTATGAATGAAGAATGATAAATTAAAAATGAGGGTAGTGATTCGTATAGACCACAGTTTTAAATAACCACTTTCGTATTTCGAGCGACGGAGGAGCCGAGAATCCTATTCTAATGGAAATTGAAGCCAAGAATTTTGGAAGTCCAAGAGTACACGGAGTCACAAATCGCATTTGGCTATTGCCAGAATTTTAGAATCAAAAATACGATGGAAGAAGATGTCTCCATTCCACTTCGTTGCAGTCGGCATGAAAAAAAAACCTTAAATCATATACCGCAAGCCTTAACCCAAATATATCCTGTAACAAAAAAGTCTGGACACTAAATAGTATCCAGACTCGTATCTTTAAGAAATGTGTTCCTATATCTTAATCAAACATCTCTGTACTAGCAAAATGAAAATTAGCCTCTATGAGTGCATTTTCATCACTATCAGATCCATGTACAGCGTTCTCACCGATGCTTGTCGCATATAATTTTCTTATAGTTCCCTCGGCAGCTTCTGCAGGATTTGTAGCTCCTATCAATGTTCTAAAATCGTCTACCGCATTATCTTTTTGTAAGACAGCAGCGATAATAGGCCCAGAAGACATAAAATCAACAAGCTCTCCATAGAATGGTCTCTCTTTATGGACAGCATAAAATTTACCAGCCATGTCTTTGCTCAATTGGGTGTATTTCATAGCCACAATTTTAAAGCCACCCTTATTGATATGGTTAAGAATAGCGCCAATATGCCCATTTTTAACAGCATCAGGTTTAATCATCGTGAATGTAGTATTACCAGCCATTTGCTTATATTTTTTTGTTTAGGGCGCAAAAGTAAACAAAATGAATATGGTGAATCAATCCTTAGATATTATATCTTTTGAATGTATAAGTTAAAATGATCATTTTTGCGTTCCATGGAATTACAAAAGCAGGAATTAGAGGATATTAAGTCGCTTCTTAGTTATCCAAAGAGCATTGCCATTCTTAGTCACAGGAATCCAGATGGTGATGCTATAGGGTCTAGTTTAGGTCTTAGAGGCTATCTTAATAAGTATAACCATAATGTCAAGGTTATTTTACCTAGTGAGTATCCAGACACCTTTCTCTTCTTAGATGGTATAGATTCTACGATAATATTTGATTCAGAGAAGAAAAGAGCCGAGGAGACCATTGCTAAAGCAGATATTATATTTTGCTTGGATTTTAACTCACTAGATCGAATAGATAAGATTGCGCCCTTTGTAAGAGATGCCAAGGCCACAAAGATTTTAATAGACCATCATCTTGATCCAGAGCCTTTTGCGGATTATATATATTCAGATACTACTGCCTCTTCTACTTGTGAAATGGTGCTCGACTTTATACAGCTATTAGGGGATGCATCTAAGTTAGATCCTAAGATAGGTGAAGCCCTCTTTACAGGTATAATTACAGATACCGGCTCATTCAAATACGCTACCCGATCAAAAACGTATACCGCAGCAGCTGACCTTAAAAATGTAGGTGTAGATGATTACTGGCTGCAGGACAAAATTTTTAACAGAGTAACTGAAAAGCAAATGCGATTGCTCGGACATTGCTTGGCGAACCGAATGGAGTTAATTCCAGAATACAGAGCAGGCCTGATAGCATTGACCAAGGAAGATTACGCGGAGTGGGATATCAAGAGAGGGGACACCGAGGGCATAGTAAATTACCTTCTCATGATGGAAGGAATAGAAGTGGCTGCTTTCATAAGAGAACAACCGACAATTGTCAAACTATCTCTAAGGTCTAAAGGAGATATCTCCGTTCAAGAAATCTGCAGGAATCATTTTAATGGAGGTGGGCATAAAAATGCATCAGGAGGCGCAGCATATGCTAAATTAGAAGATATAGTCAAACGGTTTAAGACCGTGTTACCTAAATACATAACAAAGAAAACCATACCTTCCGTCACTGATTAATCGTACCATTTTACTTATACTATTAATATTCATATTATGAAACTTAGATTACTTGTCTACATCTCTTTCTTTATCGGGTCATTAACCTTTTCTAGCTGTCAATCAGGTGGCTCTGGTAATACCTTATCTAATGGTTATAAGTATACATTGCACACGAGCAATGAAGGACCACGACCAGCAATAGGCGAAGTAGTCTCATTGGATTTCCAGCTTATAGATGAGGCAGGTAAAATTCTAGACGATTCCAGATTAATAAACACCAGTACACCTTCCATAAAAGTGCCAGAAGAAAATGATGCGGCGACAGCTAGAAATCCGATGTTGGCACTTATCAGAAAGATGACTATCGGGGATAGTGCTACGGTCATTGTACCCACAGATTCTTTGCCTAACCCACCTGAAGATATTAAAGCTTCCAAGTTTATTTCTTACGTGGTCAAAGTCAACGCAATAGAAGATGCAGAGGCTTATCGAGAAAGGATAAACAAAGAGCAGTTAGAAATAAGAGCGGCGGCGAAGTTCAAAGAAGAGGCGATGAAAGATGAAATTAAGGGGTACTTCGATAATTATCTAGCAGGGAAATATAAGTCTAGCACTGTCACCAACGACAATGGCCTCAAGGTGGCTATCATCAATGATAAGAATGACATTAGAGCTAAGAGTGGCGATTTTGTCTCTGTTCAATATTTTGGATTTCTAAAAGATGGATCCTCCTTTGATAATTCTTACAGGGCTGGCCGACCATTTACATTCAAGATTGGACAAGGTATGGCTATCAAGGGCTGGGACCTAGGAATTCCACAAGTGCCTAGGGGTGCTGATGCAATCCTAGAGATTCCATAT
>CAZIMH010000289.1:0-4115 GCA_964540155.1 uncultured Saprospiraceae bacterium | reverse complement strand
ATTAAGATTTTATCGTATCTGTATACCATTGATAATCAATCAAATAACATACCTAGACGGAAAATAGATGTGAAAATTTACTTAAAAGAGTGTTTTTTTACTCTTAGTGATGTTAGGCGGCTTTAAATAAAATGGGATAAAGTAGGCTGTATCCTCTATTTGCCCTTTTTGTAGCCTTTCTGAGGCTAAATTCGCCATATGCTTGGCTGATGCGTGAGATTTTCTGATAGCCCAATTGTCACCATTAAGGACATATTTATCCATTTTGAAGGCGCCATCACCGCAAAATATCAGTGGCTCGCCTTGAGCTTCGATAAAAGCACTTTCATCTAAGATCTTATTCTGGGCTGGTTCTAACTCTACCAAGTGGTGATTGTAGGCTGCAAAGTAGACTTCCTGCCTTCTGGCATCTATCATGGGAATAATGCGCTTCGACTGAACATCTGGCGCTGTAGCTATCTCTGCTGCTATAATTTGGAGGGTAGGTAGGGCTAATAATGGAATATCTTGGGCGAAACAGATGCCTTTAGCACAGGAGGCGCCTACTCTCAGGCCTGTATAGGACCCAGGTCCCTTACTCACCGCAACTGCTGTTAGCGATGAGATCTGGATTTGAGCTACATCAAGTACCTCCTTTATCATTAATGTAATTTGCCTGGAATGGGACCACTCCTCAGCGGACTCCGCATATGCAATTGTCAGCCCATTAGAGGATAAGCTGACACTACACCATTTACCTGAAGTCTCCAGACACAAAATCATACCTCCAAAAAAGGCTTTTATACCTTACTTTCCTAAAATTCTACTGTATTTAGTTGGATCCTGAAGCAAAACAATGGCCTCGTCTATTTCAGTATCATTCTTAAGTTTCTGGTAGAATTTTCCTTTCTGGTAATTAGTACGAGCAGCTAAGTTTTCTTCTATAGCCGAGACGATAAGGTCTCGATGGGTATCTAATCCCATCTCAGCTTCATTTTCTATAGCATCCTCCAGAGAAGTCAACTGACTTAGTAAGGATAGCTGTTTGTCAGACTTCAAATTATCTTTAAGCTCCGAGATAAGGGCTGTATTCTTGCTTTCGTAGTCGAAATCAGATTTCTTCACGAACCGCTTAAAGTCTTCATAATCAGAGAATTTGACTTCCACAAGCTCCTTGCCATCTACCATATGTTTCTTTTCTATGGTGTTGACATAAGCAAAGATGAGATTTTGGCTTTCTAGCTGTTGCAGGATTTCTGGTGTCCCATCATTATCTATTTTGAGATCTGGCGTGATACCACCGCCATCTAGTACCGTTCTGCCCGCCTCTGTTTTGAATTGGGCCCGCTCATCGTCAGGGATATCCACTGGCTCTCCATCTTCATATTCCACCGACTGAATGCATCTACCAGATGGGATATAGTATTTTGAAGTCGTGACCTTTACCCTTGAGTTGTAGCCTACATTCATAGTATTCTGTACTAACCCTTTACCGTAACTTCTCTGGCCCATAATCACTCCCCTATCCAGATCCTGAATTACACCTGACACTATTTCTGACGCTGAGGCAGATTTCTTATTAATCATAACTACCAAAGGAATGTCTAGGTCCATTGGCGTACCCAGCGTCTTATACTTCACATCTCTTTCTTTCACTTTACTCCTGACACTAACCACATTCTTATTCTGTGGGACAAATATGTTAGACACATTGATGGCTTCTTTGAGCAAGCCACCACCATTATTTCTAAGGTCCAGAATCAGTCCTTTCATCTTAGGATTCTCAGCCTTCATCTTACTGATTTCCTTTCGGATATTTCTAGAGGCATCTGCCGTAAAGGTTGTCAGGACCACATATCCTATATCATCACTTACAAATCCACTGTATGGCACATTAGGAATACTGACTTGTGAGCGCTGCAGATTTACATCCCATTGTTTGTTTTCAGAAGGTCTATTTACAGTGATAGAAAGCTCTGTACCTGGCACACCTCTCATCACCTGATTCATCTCATCCAGAGATCTACCCTGAGTAGACCTGCCCTGCACTTTGACGATTTGGTCTCCTGCTTTCAGACCTGCCTTTACCACTGGACTATCCTGATAAGGCTCTATTATGGTGATATAATCACCTACCTTCTTGACGATAGCGCCTATCCCCTGGTATTTTCCTTCAGTATTAATCCTATAACTGGCCACCTGAGACTCAGAGATATAATTGGTGTACGGGTCCAGTGAGCCTACCATCGCATCTATGCCCACTCTCATAAGTTGAGACGGATCTAGATCGTCTACATAGTTTTTGTTGAGTTCCTTGTAGACATTGACAAAAATCTCAATGTTTTTAGATATTTCGTACAGCCTGTCATTATTAACTGTAGTGGCTGAGATACCGACAACCATAATGATTATCAGTGTGGTAATTCGTAATATGTTCTTCATAAAATAAATGTGCTGTGCTTATAACGTCGAATCTTATCATAAAATTCGTCCATTCATAATTATGTCAAAAATCAGCTAATTTTTAAAGAGTCACCAGTGAGTAGATAGAAATATACTTTACTTAACGTTCTATTCGCTTCAGCAAGACACGGCCATTTTCATAAAATACCTGCTCAGTAGAATCTATGACACGACCCTTTTCACTCTCATACAGATAATAATAATCATAGCCTGAGGTGCCAAAGTCCTGACTTTTATATGTAAGTGGTTTGAGCCAGTGCAGGTTATGCGTTCTCTGATAGAAATCGCAGCTATTTTTCATAGTCCATGTCGCTGTAAGACTGATAGTGTCATTCTGCATAACCTTAGCATCCTTGGAGATGAGTGCCATGACCTCTTTAGTATTCTCATCATAATACCACTCTCGGATGCCCTCCATAGAGCTCGTGGTCCTAATAAGATGATAAGCGCTCATAAGACTAATTATGATAGCAATTACGTTGGCGATGGATAAAGACAATCTAGATAACGCTTTAAGAGAAAAAAGGACGACCAAACCTACAAAGGGTAAAAATATGATGGTTCTTCTGTCTTGTAGATAGGCTACATCCATCATGTGATGTTGTACTATGGAGGCCAGCGCTATGAGACTCAGAATTATGAGCACAACCAATCCCAGTTGTTTGCGCAGGAGTACCCTATTTCTCCATGCAGAGACCAGTAATATTATAATAGCGGCTGCAATCACAAACATTAAAAGCAGATTGGAATAATCCACCGTCTCTTTGCCCAGATAGCCTTCGTTATACAAACTGTGTCTTAGCAGTCCTAGATACGAATCTTTATAAAAACTACTATCTCCACCATAGCGAAACTCATCCAGTTTCTGCAGTTGCTGTATCGGGTAATATATTAATGCCGCTAAGACCGCACTGGCTGAGACACTTGGAATCTGACTCCGCCAAAATGTAGTAAAAAATGCTCCCTGTGCCCTGAGGCTACTATCCAGTTGTACCAGTCCATAAGTGGCTACTAAGGCTGTAAAATAAAGTACATTTATGAAGTTAGACCAGACAGATAAGATAGCCCAGATTAGACTACAGATGAGAATTGTTTGTTTTGGTTTGTCAAGATGCCTTAAAAAATAATAGATACTAACCATCATGCATCCCATCCCCAAGCCATAGCCTCTAGCCACAGAAAAGAAATCTAACATATATGGATTGGCATTCAGAATCAGGACGGCAAGTAGACTGATGAAGGCATTAGGAAAAAAAGTTCTGGCCAACTTGATAGAGAATACCACATAGAGCAAATGCCCCAACGTGTTAGGCAAGCGCAGTGCCCACTCGGCATCTCCAAATAAGCCACAACTCACCTTCATGAGTAAGGTATTGAGAATGTGATTATTGGCGTTGTATATCGGATTATAAGAGATGGTTTCCCAGACCGACAAAGGCACATAGATAAGATACGTGTACACTTCATCATGTGTTATTCCTACAACTGCTGATCTATAGGTAGCATAGAGGAAAATAGCCAAGCCGACTATATATAAAGGAATAGATTTTTTGTCAATGGAAGAGCGCAATTGAATCCAGCTTATTACTTTGATAAAATGTAATATATGAATTGTCAGACAATATCAACTGTTTGTCAGTTCTAAAATGATGGAACAAAAAAAGGCGGCCTCT
>CAZIMH010000288.1:0-4126 GCA_964540155.1 uncultured Saprospiraceae bacterium | reverse complement strand
GCATAGATTAGGGTGGCGAATATGACGCCTCTCAGTACGTTGGTATATCGCCAATTATTAGAAAGTTGAGAAGGAATTATATTAGAACAGATTGCTAATAGACTCAGTGTTTTCAGTCTCTTGTCGAAAGTGCTACTGGTGACTTCATCCATAATCCCTGCATCTGTAAGCCCTTCGAAAATAACGCCTATAGCCCAGTAGGCAATCACTGGCATTGTAGCGCCTATCATTAACCCAATCATAAAGTTGTCATTCCTTTTTCGTCTCATTGACTTAAGTTTTCCATATGTTTAATAGCACCGAGTACTTTATAATTTGTCAAATCATGTTGCGCAGGTACAATAGATACATACCCATTCTTTAAAGCCCACAAGTCTGTATCTTCATGGAGCTCAGTTTTAAATTCGCCAGCCAACCAATAGTAAGGTTGATCTCTTGGATCCTTATTTTCTAGGAAATCTTCCACCCACATTCCTTCTCCTTGCCGGCACACTCTCATCCCCTTGATGTCATCTGCTGGAAGGTCAGGTATATTAACGTTGAGAAGATTACAATCTTGTATTTGGGTATTTAACATTGACTCTATGATGAGACGGGCATATCGTTTACTGCCTTCCATGGAAGCTTTGTAAGAGTAGCTTGTCAGTGAAAATCCAATAGATTTAATACCCTCTAGACTGGCTTCCATAGCTGCGGACATGGTGCCTGAGTATATGATATTTATAGAAGCATTAGAGCCATGATTAATACCAGAAACACAAAGGTCTATCGTTTCATCTTTTAGCAAAACATTCTTAGCCAATTTGACACAATCTGCTGGTGTGCCAGAGCATTCATAGGCTTTGATTCCAGGAAAGATATCAGATTCCTTGAGACGAATAGGTCTATTTATAGTAATTGCATGACCTTGTCCTGATTGTGGTGAGTCAGGTGCGACTACTACTGGGTCACCAAATTCCGATGCAACCTCCAATAGTGCCTTAATTCCTGGGGAAGTTATACCATCGTCATTCGTTACAAGTATCCTTCTCTTCATAATCAAATATATTTTAGCTAGCCAAGATAGCTAAATAGGTCGCATCACAATAATACTAGATAAACGAGTCATATAATCAAAACCAAAATCGCTTACTTGCGTTTCTTATATTTAGCTTAATATAACATGATAAAAACAGGTGTATTACTTATAAATCTGGGCACACCAGATGATCCATCTACTGGTTCGGTGAGAAGGTATCTCAGACAATTTTTATTGGATAAAAGGGTATTGGATATTAATCCTGTTCTTAGGAATTTATTGGTCCGTGGGATTATTGCCCCTTTCAGAGCTAGATCTTCAGGAAAATTATATAGAGAACTGTGGACCGAAGATGGGTCTCCTCTGAAGTACTATGGATATAAGGTAAAAGAAAAACTCCAAGAGAGACTGGGTAAGGATATAATGGTCGAGTTAGGTATGCGATATCAGAACCCTAGCATAGAATCTGCAGCGCTCAAGCTCCAAGAAGCCAATGTCGATAGAATAGTGATATTTCCTTTATTTCCTCAGTATGCTTCAGCCAGTACAGGCTCTGCTATAGAAGAGGCAATGAGGGTTATATCGCAATGGAATACTGTTCCTGATGTTGTCAGTATCAGTTCTTATCATGATCACCCTAAACTTATAAAGGTCTTTGCTGATAATGCCATGAAACATGAGATGGAGAAATATGATTATTTCCTTTTCTCCTTTCACGGCATTCCTCAGCGGCAATTAGTAAAGTCCGATACCAACAATCATTGCCTACAGTCGCCAGACTGTTGTCTGACACTTAATGAAAATAATAAGATGTGCTACTCTGCACAGTGTTATGATACTGCATATAAGATAGCGGACCAGCTTAAATTGTCTAAAGACCAATATTCTATTTCTTTTCAGTCTCGATTAGGAAAAGACCCGTGGACAGAGCCTTTCACGCCAGATGTTTTGAAAGACCTTAGTAAACGTGGATATAAAAACTTACTTGTGTTCTCTCCTTCTTTTGTTGCAGATTGTCTTGAAACAACCATAGAGATAGGGGATGAGTACCATGAAGAATTCATGGAGATGGGAGGAGAGTCATTGGACTTAGTGGAAAGTCTCAATAGTAACCCGCTTTGGATAGAAGCTATAGAAGATCTAATAGAACCTTATCTAATTAAGTAAGAAATTATTTGTCAGGCAATGTTGCAATTATATCAAGTGGACTTTTAACCATTTGATCCATCGTGACCTCGATCTTAGCCTCTATGGGTAAGAAAATGTCCACTCTCGATCCAAATTTGATGAATCCCATCTCATGGCTTTGAGTCACTGTTTCTTGAGTGCTGAGGTTATTCACTATACGACGGGCAAGGGCACCTGCTATTTGTCTTATCAGCACTGACCCATTTTTTGTTTTATAACAAGTAGTAAATCGTTCATTTTCTTCAGATGATTTTGGATGCCAAGCTACTAGGTATTTGCCTGCATGATATTTGAGATATTCGACTGTGCCTGAAACTGGATTTCTGTTGATATGGACATTGAGAGGTGACATAAATACAGACACCTGCCAACACTCCTGCTTGAGATATTCTTTTTCGAATGTTTTTTCGATGACAACAATTTTTCCATCTGCTGGTGTGTATACTTTGTTGTGATCTTCAGGATGTATCTTTCTCGTAGGACTCCTAAAAAACTGAAGAACAATTATTAATAGTATACCGAGAGTTAGATAGATTAGCCATACAAAAGGTGCAGGGATATATTTATAACCAATAAAGGAAAAGACAATTGCAATCAGCAAAGTCCATAATAAGGTAGGATATCCTTCTTTGTGAAAAGTCATAAGTTCGAAGTCAAATAAATAAACAAAGTTACGGCAGGTAAGCAAAAAATAAATCCATCAAATCTATCCAAAAAGCCTCCATGACCAGGTAGTATATTGCCTGAATCTTTGATGCCAATAATTCTTTTCATTTTGGATTCTACCAAATCTCCTGCAGACCCAAATAACCACGCTAAACATCCAAGCCCAGTCCATTGACTAAAGTTAAAATGACCTAACCAGGTATACATAATATAGCTGAATAAAATAGTGCACATTCCTGCACCCAAAAATCCCTCCCTTGTTTTTCCAGGAGAGACGGAAGGCATTAGTTTTCGCTTACCTATGCTCTTGCCAACAAAATAGGCTGATATGTCACTCACCCATATGAGCAGTATGCTCCCAAGGAGAAGATACTTAAAGTCAGGACCTGGATACATTACTATCAAAGTCCAAATAGGAATTGTAGTAAAAAAATGTGCGGAGAGCAAACTTAATCCCTGGCCATAGTTACGTGATTTAAAAAGGAAGTATAAAAGGTAAAGTGTTACAGGTAGCGCCATTCCTAGTATGAACTGTGTAGGCTTGAATTGAATAACTATAAAGGTTAAGACGGTAGTTATAATCAAACCCAATATTGGTTGGATATAGTTTGCTGCTTTTTTTCGATGAAGAAAGAGGAATTCCATATGAGTTGCTAGTATGATCAAGGAAAGGAAAATTAATCTTGTTAGGTCATTATAAAACAGCATACCAAGGATAGGAATGCCGATGATAATTGCTGTTATAATCCTCTGTTTAAGCCCTTCTGCCAATTTGGAATTGTTTTAATATATCCTTGTGGTAATTCTATACTTTTGACTAGTGGCAAACTTACGATAAGATATTACTACTAAAGAATAAATAGACATGGCCAAGACTAGACTGAGTGTGAATATTAATAAAGTAGCACTCATCAGAAATAGCAGAGGAGAAAACCTGCCAAATATTACACAGTTCGCACAGGATTGTGAAGCCTATGGCGCAGAAGGAATTACTGTACACCCAAGGCCTGATGAGCGCCATATTCGATATTCAGACCTGCAAGAATTGAAAGAGGTTGTTACCACTGAATTTAATATTGAAGGATATCCTAGCCCGAAATTCATCAAGATAGTGAATCAGGTTGTTCCACATCAGGTAACGCTTGTCCCTGACCCACCAGGTGTATTGACCTCTAGTGAAGGATGGGATACCAATAAGCATTTAGATTTTCTAAAAGATGTTATAAGCGAGTTTAAATCTCATGGTATCAGAGT
>CAZIMH010000287.1:0-4145 GCA_964540155.1 uncultured Saprospiraceae bacterium | reverse complement strand
TTGATTGCCAATAGTCATACATATATGTAATTTTATTAATATAATTGCGTTTCAATAGAGATAAACCTCTTATTGGGACCCATTTTATATCAATTTAATACATGTATATGTACGCAAAAACCGTTGCAAGTACGCTTCTCGTAGGCTTGACATGCTTTGTATCAGCACAACAAGGTGTTCATTTAATTTCTACTGATAATTATTATCCTAGCGTCTCAGACAATCTGGAGCAAAACCTGCCCGGTATAGCCCTTTCGGGGATATTTGACATAGAAGAGGTCGATAATACAATCATACTAGAAGGAAAAAGTGCTTATCAGCTAGATGAGACAAGGGCTATAGATTTACTATTGGAGTCTGTGGCAAGAGCCGAAAGCAATCAAGAACGAAACCAGATTTTACTTGAAATCGGAAACAAATACTTTGATAGAAAGGACTACGAAAATGCAGAAAGGTTCTATAACCAAATCCATCATTCATACTTATCAAATAATTTCAACCACAAGGTTAATTTCAATCTAGGTTACATCCACTTATTGAATAAGGATTTCGAAACCTCAGAGACATATTTTGAAAAAGTAGTAACCAGCCACAGTAATTATACGCAGGATGGTCAGTATTATCTCGGCATCAACCAATACTACCTGAATAAACAGGAGGATGCAATTAAGAACTTTGAGAAGGTAGATAATCATCCTAGATATGGTAGTCTTATACCTTTCTATTTGTCACAGATATATTTTAAAGATGCAGCGTATGATAAGGTGATTGATTTTGGTGAGCAAAGACTTGCGTCAAAAGAACTGAAGAATAAAGGACAAATCCACAAAATGCTTGGCTTGTCGTATCTGGCAAAAGAAAATGACAGAAAAGCACTAGAGCACCTGCAAGCTTATGCTGATTCTACTCCCAAGTTATCCGAGAATGACTTTTATCAGATAGGTATACTTCAGTATAGAGCAGGTCAACTAGATAACGCAAGTGCCAATCTTATAGAACTGGCTCACCAGGAAACTCAGACTGGACAAATGGCCAACTATCTCCTTGGTGCCATTGCGCTCAAATCAGGCGATAAGCAAGACGCCAGGTCTGCATTCAAACAGGCCGCTAAGATGAACTACTATGAAGATGTAAAGACAGAATCCAACTTCTTATACTACAAATTATCTGCTGACTTAGGAGAAGAGCGGGCTGCTATTAATGGACTTGTAGATATACCAGAGGCAGACCCCTATCACCATGAGGCACAAAAGCTACTGGCACAGTTGCTTGTCAGATCATCTGATCATAAGATCGCTTTATCTACAATTGAAAAATTAACGGCTAAGTCACCAGAAATCCTGAGTACCTATCAGGAACTTAGTTTTGAGTATGGTCTGCAACTAATAGATAATGGCCAGCATAATGAGGCATTGGCTTACTTCAAGGCTGCGAATGAAACGCCTGGCAGCACGTCTACAAAAAACCAATCTGAATTTTGGTCGGGCTATATATTGGATATGAATGATTCCGTAAGCGAAAGCAATTCTTATCTAGAGCGCTATCTAAATTCAGGCGATAGAAAATACAGATTCGAGAGTCACTATCTCCTATCCTACCAAGCTATCGATAAACAGAAATATAGTCAGGCAAAGTCTAACTTAAAATTAGCAATAGACACTTACCAGCCAGATGATGATAAGCCCTTGTATAATGATGTCCTCACCAGATTGGCTGATATAGAATTAAAGGATAATAATTATAATGAAGCGCTGACTTATTATGATAGAGCTATATCCAATGAAGCTTCAGATGCTGATTATATCGCACTTCAGAAAGCGCTGATTCATGGTCTTAGAAACAAGCCATATGAGAAACTGAATACTTTAGAAAAGCTTATAACGGAGGATACAGAATCACCTTATAGAGATGATGCTATGTTCGAAGTAGGCGAAACATTGATAGAGCTAGGGAATAATAATGAGGCTTATAGAATCTATGATTCATTGACTGAATTATATCCTGATTCGGAATTGTCGCCTAAGTCTTATATGCGTATGGGGCTCATTAGTTACAATCAAGGTGATATGGAAAAAGCGCTGATGTCTTATGAAAATGGTTTAAAAACGTCGCAGAATAATGAAGACCAGCGTGCGGCATTGATTGTGATGGAAGAGATATATCTGGAGAATCTTAATGATTCGGATGCTTATTTTAAATTTTTAGAATCAGAGATAGGATATGAGTATGAGGACATAGAAAAGGATTCTATAACTTATGAGGTAGCTTATGCAGCCTATAAGAATGCAGAATATGAAAAATCTATCTCCTTGTTTCAAGACTATCGTGGTAAATATGTGGATGGTTTTTACAAAGATGATGCATCTTACTACTTGGCAGAGTCGCATGCCTTGCTTAAGTTATATGATAAAGCCTTGGTCCATTATGAAGAAGTCATTCAAGATTTTGGATCTGAACATTACAAATCCTCTCTTAAGAAGTCAGCACTCATTAGTTACAATCATTCTCACGATTTCGAGAGAGCCTATAGATATTATAACGAACTAATTGATTTAGAGAATAGTCGTTCTTTAGAACTACAGGAAGCAGCCTTATACAGTGCATTTATTACCTCTAACGTGATAGGTGTAGAAAAGTATGGTCCTTCTGTAGCAGAGCATATAAATGCCTCTAATCATAGTAAGGGTGTTGCTCTATATTATTTAGGAAAGACATATCAAAGTCAGAATAAACTAGATGATGCACTCGCTTCATTTGGTCAAGTGAATAAGTATCTCAGTAATAATGAGGCTGCTGAAGCCAGCTATCATATTTCAAAAATACTCTTCGATAAACATGAATATGAGAAGTCCGAACTACAGGCATTCGAAACCACAAAGAATGCAACTAATTATCCTTTTTGGGTAGCGAAGAGTCTTTTACTGATTGGTGATATATATATAGTCAAGAAAGATTTTCTGAATGCGTCGGCAGCTTACGAGTCAGTGATTGAAAATTTCAAAGATGACATGCAAGTTAATGAGGATGCAATAGCACGCTTACAAGCATTAGAAAAAATAATTGAAGAAGAATCTAGGATTAAGCCTGAAGGTAACTTAGAATTTATTGAAGTAGACTCCTTAGAAAATGAATAAGAACATAACATATACATATTTGCTACTTATTCTCTGTAGCTTCTTGACTGTGAATCTATTGGGTCAGTCTGATAATGTAGATATACCTAGTGAAAACGTCGAAGTTGTAAAACGTTTTGAAGCATCTATACTTGAAGCCAGAAAGAAGAAGCTGACGTTCAAACACGACAAACGGCATAATACTGCAATCAATTACAATTACAATGTAAGTACAGACAAGGTGATTGATTTCGAAAGACCTGACCCTGAGATACGACCACTTGGTTACAAAGGTGAAGATGTCACACAAGAAGATTTTCATAACGGATATATATATGGGGCCTATGGTACTCATAACACTATAAATGCAGGTGCTGCTTATCACTACTTCATAGAAGATTGGCTTGATGCAGGATTTAAGGTAGATTATCTTTCTACCAGAGATAGTCTAGAGTTATCTCCGAGAAGTTTTTCCGATTTGAATGCGCAGGCATATGCGGGTTATCACCTTGGTAAGCAGACGAAAGTCAGGTTAAATGGTTTTGCAGAGAGAACCAATCGACAAGATGCAAATAGCTTCCTAAGTAGTGGAGAGTTCTTGGATATACCCTACAATTCGTATGGCACCCAGTTTGACATCCAACACAATGTTTTTGAAGACAGCCAGTTTGCGACAAGACTTGGTGTAGGCTATACTTGGAAACAATTAGGACAAGATATTTCTGACAGAATTTTACATGGGAATCTCAATTTATTAAAAGCGGTTTCTGATAAGATTTCAATAGAGCTTCCTGTTACATACAACAGGGTTGAAGGTCAGAATTCGCCTGAAGGAAACGCTGAGAAACTAGCGTCGGAAATTGTGGTAGAGCCTAATGTACGTGTCAAAGAGATGAACTATCAAGCTAAGGTTGGATTCCAATTCATACGTAATGACACTATGAATCTCTTTTTCCCGATTGTAGATATAAATCTGGTATCAGTTTTCTCTGGGATTGATTTACGATTATTTACTTCATCAGAGTATTCACG
>CAZIMH010000286.1:0-4155 GCA_964540155.1 uncultured Saprospiraceae bacterium | reverse complement strand
GTACCCCTGGCACATCACCATCACGATCTATTGCTTGTGGCCAGTAATAATCATACCTAGATTGAGTCATTCCTGATTTAAGAATAAACAATAATCCAATTAGAATGATGTATAATTTCATATAAAAATCAGTTTAGATAAGCACACTGATCAGAAAATCAGTGTGCTATTTGTTTTAGATTTAATAAATTACAATTCTTTAGTCATGTGTCACTATCATCTTCTGACTGATGACGACATTTCCTTCTGATATTACTTGTATTAGATATACTCCTTGTGCCATATTTTCTGTCCTGATCTGTTGGCCATCCTCATAGCTTATAGACAAGATAAGCTGTCCTGTCATATCTCTTATATCAAGCGTCGCAGCTGATATATTGCCGCCCTCTATATGCACGAGCACATAGTCACCTGCTGGCTGTGGAGATAACTTCATTATAAGGCCCGTATTTTGCTCTGGCCTACGTGATCTTTCTTCTACTACTTCCGTACAGTGATCATTACTATAGCTATAATCATGGTGCATAGCAAGCAAACCTCTGGCCCAGCTGACTACCTCTCCGTAATCCTGTATGCACAGATTGGCTACTAATTGGAGTGACTGTAACTCGGACTCGTCCAATTCTCCATGAGCAATCTGCTTTACCATGCTCTTGTAAGTGACTCTATGTAGCTCTACATCTTCTATAAGCTCAGGACAGGGTTCTACAGTCGGTGGCGGTATGGATTTATTACCGCCCAGTGCCTGATACTGAATCTCTGCTACCTGTCTCACCAGTGAGTAGTTATTAGATGCAGATTCTCCCACCCCGCTAGACTCAGCAGAGAAAGCAGCACGTAGCTCTGTCTCAAATTCTATGACCTCGATAGGCACGCAGTCACTGATACAGTCTGGCAGCTGATTAGGGCCATGCTCTTCAAAATATCTCCCAAGTATCTGTCTAAGACGGGCATAATACAGGTCAGCGTCTTCTGTAGCTCCTTGTATTAGCTCACAGATTATTTCTGGTCCTATACCACTAGAACCGGCTATATCTGAACAAGCTTCGTCAGAGAAGCCTGGTACATCCTGAAATAAACCAAATGGATCATCCCCCGGAAACAATTTATAATCAGGACCACAATTAGTCGCTATATCTATATCGTCTATCTGATGCTCGAAGGTGTAGTTAAGCACATTAGTTTGTGTTACACCACTAGCTACGGCTCTGGATCCACTTGGTCTAAAGGTATTCTCATGGTGATGCTGTAGCCCTATCTCAGAATTGATACTCAGATCAAAACTACCGTCACAAAATAGATTGCAGGCGATTGTCTGATCTTCAGCTAGATTGGCGCCTACCAGGAGACCAACATTATCAGCAGCGATATCATTATCAAGAATTCTATTACCCATGGACCCAAAGATGCCAATGCCGTTGTCTGCATCATCTAGCAATAGGTTATTGTTGATGGTATTATCAAATCCTGATTCTATGGCTATCCCATTACCTGAGTTGCTGATGTTTACAGTATTAAGGTTCACAGTTGCTGATTCGGTATCTTGCAAGAAGATACCCACCTCTTGGCCTGCTCCTAAGATAGTATTATCTGTGATAGTCAGTCCACTATTGAACCAACTATGTATACCCAGATTATCATTGGCTCTTGCTTGGTCTATGGTGATTACATTAGATGAGATAATATCGTCAGTTCCCATCCCAAAGGAATAATTGATACCTGTATCTGTAACATCTATGATATTATCATCTATGTTTCCTTGACTCACAAACATTCTTATACCTTCTCGGGCATTGATGATATTTCGGTTTTGCCCTGAACCTATATTGGCCGTAGAGCTAAAGACATCAATACCTGTAAGCAAGATATTAGTTAATCGATTACCAGTAATCTCAACTTCACTACTGCTTTCTATTCTTATACCATTATTACAACTTTCTATTCTCCAATCTTCTATATTCACATGAGAATCAGATGCACGTATCCCAGTAGTACAATTAGTAATTCGACTCATGTCATTGGCATCCAGTATGAGATTGGGAGCAGCATTTCTAAATACATTAACACCTGTACCACAATTATCTATAAGTAAATTACTAAATGAAAAGTCTTGTGTAGTGACATTCCTAATGCTTAAGGCGGTCACGGCTTGATTGATTTGAACACTATTTATATTTGCTCTTGCACCATCTTCTAGTAATATTCCCCTCCAGAATCCAGCATCTGGATCGCAAGTGGTCATCTCCATAAAATTACCATTTACGATTAATTGTCCACCAGTTTGTACAGTAATTCCAGCATTATTGGGGAAGGTTACTCTACTTAAAGAATTAGCCCCATTAATCGTTAACGTCACACCACTAGGAATTATAATGTCTCCATCAAATTGGAAAGTCTCAGCAAAATCTACATCAAGCACATAACTTCTTGGTAATATTTGAAAACCAGCATTACAACATACCCTTTCTTCAGGCTCTCTACAAGTGATAACATCCCAAGCTTTTGAAAGTGACCTTAGCTCGGATATACAATCTCCTTGTCCATATTTATCTTCTGCCAATTCCATCATATTAGCTTCAATTTCTTGGGCAAGAGAAAAGTCGTCTAAGGTGAGTAAAGTCTCATAGAACAAATCAAATACACCATCTTCGTCATCTATAGGTAAAATTCCTAAACCTCCTTCTACTAGCAGATAATATAAGTGTGCAAAAGTCTGACCTTGACCCACAAGATCAGATGAAGCATTAACTAAACAGCCATCCATTTGAGTCATATTACGGATATTAGATATAGGTACTTCATCTCCGAATATATAATCTAATGATGTAGTAAAACCAGGGATATCTATTCTTGATTCTACCAAGCTAGCCAATATAAACCCAAACCCTTGGAATAAAGCACCCCCTAATCTAGCATCAGTCTCTGAAATTGTTGTAGTACTTCTCATTATTGCTGTACCTAATAGTTTAGCAATAATATCTGCCTCAGCAAATGAACCATCCACAGTTGATTCCCTACCTACTCCTATGCCCGCAGTAATACTTCCATTAGGATTTAGCTCACTCGTAAATAGTTGACTAGATGCATCTTGATAATTGATAATTTGATTTATCTGGCTAAATTCAAATCCCATATCATCAATTATATCTACTATCTGACTTGTCATCAAATGAGCCTGATATACACTTCGATCTGCAATATCCACAGACCACATTCCATCATCAGTAATAGGCAATATGCCAAATGGTACAGGTACATTAGAAAACGTAGCATCGAAGGAACTAACAATATCATTACGCAGTTCTCGTAATTGTCCACTCGTCGATGATGCATCTTCCATTTCTTGTATCTCATAGGACTCCGTTGGAGCTAAGTTACTCTGTGCAAAAACATGCATAGCTACAAGACTTAACATAATCACTAATAAAAAAATCTTTTTCATTTTTATGTTTTTAGGTTTTCTCTATCTTCTATGATTCCTTGCGCAAGGCAGAAGACAGAAATTATTTAATTGCGCATTCAAGCAATTAAAAAGAGAAGACCTAACTTTGCAGCCTCGTTTAGCGATGAGGTGAGGGTCTGCTACTCTACATGAGTCATGTGGGCTCTCTTTTTTTGCTTATCATTATATATTTGGACATGCACCTTTGGCATGGTGATGTTACAATATTTTTATCTGTGTGTTTTTATAATATTGACTCAGTAGTATACTGGATAAATTGTCTATAATTTGTTGTCCAATTGTATTACCGTCGGTCGATGTTACTATGAAGGTGAAAAAAAAAAAAAGGAAATTCACAATTTTGAGGCTGCAAATTTCATCAAAATAGCATTTCTTGATTTCGAATAAGACATAGTTATTTTTGAAAAAGGGGCGCTAATATATAAGTGTCTCATTCGCATGTTAATACGCAAAGGAAAAGACTAATATGATTTTTGTAGCATATTTAAAAGAACTATGCTTGACTTATAATAAGTCGGAGCCTTGTTTATGAGATAGGATAGAATAAGTTTCTTCAGCTTATTGGAATTTCTGATTTCTGGATATATGATTATGGAGAAATCTATTATTTTTTTATCCCACTAAGAGGATTCTTTTCTTCTACTCATCCGACCTTTCCGAATTTCGGAAAGCCCACCTTCTCTTGAATTGCA
>CAZIMH010000285.1:0-4177 GCA_964540155.1 uncultured Saprospiraceae bacterium | reverse complement strand
ACATTTGTACAACCAGCTATTACTTGGTCATATGAAAATATTATATTATACGGACCTTCTACATAGTTACCTGAAGCATCTTCCAATCCAGTATAATTAATTCTTGATAGATATAGCTTCTTCCCAGATAAATTAGATGGCTCAACAAGGTCGTAATAGTATTTTATACCATTCCCATATTTGTCGATTATTTCATTTAAGTACCATACACCAAGTCCTTTTGCACTTCCCAGTTGATAGGTGCTACCACTACCCATAGGAGCGCCGTACTTGTATCGTGTTCCGTCACTTGTCGTCACTTCCCAGTGGTAATCGGTCGGACTAGAACCGTGTCTTATAATCTTGGAAAATGATCCTAGTTTTCGCTCATAGAATCTTTGACTACTTGATCCCGTATTCCTTGCAACAAGATCATCATCGCACAAGCTACCTTCATTATGTCTATGTGGTCGGTATGCGATACTTGCACTCGTTGGATTACTTGGGTCTATATAATCCATCACTAGCTGTTCGCCATTTAACAGATACGACTCAGTTTCATCATTAGGATCAAACTTTGGTGCCCCCCATCTAGATTCCACAGTTATAGATTGCATAGGCATATTCCAACCGTAACCGACACAGCTACTGCCTCCAGAACTAGAATAACTTAAGGCTACATTGGGTTGTACGCCGTTCCTTCCTGGTGGGATAACTAGAGGATAAGAAATATTAGCGTCGCCAGAATTGTTTGGCGTAGGTGGTGACATCACATTGACATTAGCACCCGGATCGGCAACCTTTATATCCGACATTACTGTAGGGGTATAGGCGCTGACTCCTGGTGATTCCGGAGCCATTATTATCCCATTGATGTAATCTGTAAAGTGATCCGTTTCTATTATCACTACTTCTTTCTCTTCATCGACGGCAACAATCTTTTCCGATATCCATGTTTTCTGCTCTACATCAAAATAAAATGCACGTAGGTCCTTCACACCTTGACTCTGAGGGATTTTCTTTGGATCATAGGGCAATTCAATAAAAACAGGTGCATCAAACTTGATACCATCTGGCAGAAATCTATAGCCTGATTCTGTTTTAGTGGTGTTAAGAATACCGCCTGCTATTCGCGGCAGATCAGAATTTACTATGGGTGTTATACTTAGATGACTAGGACTTTCTAATGCCCCTTCAGGCACATCCAAAACTACATCTTGATAAGATAGCTTATTTCCTTCAGGTCCAACATTCATTGAATAAGGACTAATTAGTTCACGACCAGGATTCGAAAATATTGCAGTGTCATCTAGCATTATAGGTAGCTCTATAACTTTCGTCATTGTAGTTCCATTTTCAATATAGTTTAGAACTACCTTCTTGAATTCTAATTCTGAAGGACTGAGCTTAATGACTTTTTCGAACAAACCCTTGTTGGCGATAAAGCGCTGTTTTCCTATGCTAATTTTACCTAGATCCTCTCTTATCCATAAACTAATAACTATTTCTGCGTTTTCAGTAATGTGCTTTATGTTATTGTTAAATTCGACAATCGGTTCATTTGTTTTTTCAACAGGGATGAGCTTTACATCCTTAACTTTATAGTCGTAAGAAACCGATGGATTCGAATTGAAACTAATATAGTTCGTCCCAGAATGTAAGGCCTCAATTGGTAAAAATCTTCTAATCTTACTCCACTCAGTATTCTTTTTTATAAAATATCCTCCTCTGTCTATTGTTGAATTTATTCCAAGGCAGACTCCTGAATCATCTTCTAGTCCATACAGACTATATTCGAGAACATAATCCTGATTCTCATCTATATCAGAAGGAAGGTCTATTCTGAAATAGTTATCCTTCATCCTATCTGTTGGCAGACTTGTCACATAACCAGCTTTTCTATGCGCATTAAATGCCACCTTAGTATCTTCACCAGACTTTACTTTTCTTGGCTCATTGTCTACGAATAGTGACTCTACACCACTTGACTTTCTATGAGGAACAAGAGGAATGTGTTTAACAATGGCTCTCTTCTCAGGTAGTGTATATGCTTGACTTGCATCTGAGATCAATTTGTTTTCTTGGACCTCATTCAGTGTGCTGATTGGTTCTAGTTGCGATTTTGTTATAGACTTACGCTTTATGACGACGTTATTTGAGGGAATTCGTTTAGAGTCTAGTAATATCGTTCTTACTTGATTTTCATCAGGCGTTTCTATTTTGTTTTCTTCATGAATTGAAATACTTTTTTCGTCTGAATCGTTTGCCTCAATGTCACCAACTTCTTCGTCACAAGCACTTTCTTCACTTGGTTCGAGTACCTTAAGATTCGCAGCTGGAATATAATTAGGGATTTCGTTTAAAGCTGGTACAAGGCTGAGTTGCGTTTTAGTTTTAGCCTCGTCTTTACTTAAATTTATTGTCACAACAGTAACTGAAGCAATCATGCATAATAACATGAAAAATTTAAGGGCTGGTGAGACATTTACTATTTCTGTAGCACGATTAAGTATACCAGATATATATTTAGGTGTAGGTGTTAACATTGTCTATAATTAATGTGTAATGGAATATCCCGATGAGGGGAAAGTTGTTATAACAAAATTCTAGGGTTACTTAGAGGCAACCAGCAATTTCAATTTTTCTGATTTAGTCTTAGATTCAATGTGGATAAAATAGACTCCAGGCTGTTCTAATCTGTGATGGAACTCTGTTTGATTAGTCTGTGTAATTTGATTAAAGACCTGAATACCTCCACTGTTATAGATAGAAATAGAGGTAGGCTCTTTATAATCTAATTTGACAGTAAATTCACCTCCTGTAACAACAGGATTCGGCATGATAGTAGATTCACTTGTATTGGGGCAATCTTTCTGATGTATTGAAAAATACTCACTATACAATTCTGTTGTGCCGTCTATATATGCAAACTTAAAATCGCCATAACTATTAAGTTGTATGTGATTATCATACTTTTCATACTTGTGCTGAATACCTGATGAAGAAGTAATTTCGATTTTACCATCATCTAGTAAGCTACTTCGAATTTTAGCCTTTGGGTTGAGTCTATTACAGTCCTCTGATAGGCTTACTTGTATATCATTGTAAATAGATTGGCTAAATGTAAAGTAATGAGGTATACAACATAAGTCAGTACTTGGAATCAAAGCAGATAGTGTGCCGTCTTCATTTTGAGTTAGCTTTATTCTTGTACCCTCCAATTCTGGTTGGTCAGAAATTTCTATAAATGTATTCAGGCTAGATAGATAGCCTTCAATAGACTTGGGGTCAACTGTTATTTTCATGTAATCATAGCGAGGAGTACCCTTCTCTATAAGTTTCCAATATTTCTTCATTCTCCTCTTTTCTTCTTTTCCGTCTAGGATAGCATCCTCATTATTGCATGACCAAAAGATGTATTCTTTGTCATCAAAAATATCCGCAACTTCTCCTTGGTTATTATTGGATACTTGAAGTGAAAAGTGAACATCGGAATATAAGTTGCGAGATTTCAGTTGTCCAAAAGATGTGTTATCGTCCCGACCTATTGCCGTAACATGATGAACAAATTTGTCGTCTGGAACAGAATTAAATATGACTTCACCATCCGAGTCAATGTAATTTTCATCAGAAGGTAAAGAGATGCCATATTTCATGGACAAATAGCATTCTACTCTTTGTTGTTTTTCTTCACTCAGTAATTGATTGTACACTATCAGTTCTGCGATGCCTCCACTTACCTTATTATCTTTTATAAGATCTGTACCGAAAAATATTTCTGAATTAGCGTCTTCCTTCGTTGTCTTCCGCCAGAAATACTTACTAAACGATAAAAATTTTGGCTGAGCCGTTGTGTGCCCCAGTAGCAAAGAAGTATCCGCTACAACGAGTTGTCTCGTTACTGCTATTTCCCCCTTCTTCAACTTAAAAACTGCTAGCTCATCTGCGGTACTACTGTTGTAAACTAAGAAAAGTGTGATTTTATCATCAACTGGAAGATCTAAAATTGAATGACTTAAATCTTCATCAAAATATTTATAAGTATGATTATTGAACAAATCTTTTCCATATAAACTATAATCAAACTGTTGGAAATCTTTCTTCCATAATGAAGGAGATTGAATACCTCCTGGTGTTTGGCTAATGCTGTCTAACTGCATAGTTATCAGCAATAGAATTAGATATATTATTTTATTCA
>CAZIMH010000284.1:0-4182 GCA_964540155.1 uncultured Saprospiraceae bacterium | reverse complement strand
ATAATCTACTGTTACTATTATATTATCTACCTTATGATGAGCAGCAAACATGAGTGCTTCCCACACTTGGCCCTCTTGCAATTCTCCATCCCCTGTCAGAACATAAATCAGTTCTTTCTCCTTATCCAACTTTTTGGCTAGTGCAGCGCCAAGCGCTACGGAGATACCTTGACCTAGTGAGCCTGATGCCACACGGATGCCAGGCAACCCTTCGTGGGTGGCAGGGTGACCTTGTAGTCTAGAATTAATTTTTCTGAATGTTTTGAGTTCAGATACTTTGAAGTAACCTGATCTGGCCAGCACGCTATACCACACAGGGGAGATATGACCGTTAGATAGAAAGAACATATCTTCTCCCTTTCCTGCCATTTTAAATTTTCGATTATGCTTCATCACTCTGAAGTAGAGTGCGGTAAGAAAGTCTGCACAGCCAAGTGAACCTCCGGGGTGACCACTATTAGCACCTGCCGTCTGTCTTATGATGTCCCTCCTTACCTGAGTTGCAATTGATTTGAGTTCCTTTATTGTAGCCATAGCACTTTGTTGATTTCGTGTTTTGTTAATCTGATAATGGGATTTAGATAAACTAAAAAAAGCAAGCTGAAAATCTCAGCCTGCTTTTTCTATTTTGTTACATTTTTTATCAAAGCGATGCAACGATTAGTTCATAGCCTCTGATAATGCTTTTCCTGCTTTAAACTTAACTAAGGTTTTTGCAGCAATTTTGATAGTTTCTCCTGTTCTAGGATTTCTACCATCTCTTGCAGCTCTCTCTGATGTAGAGAAAGTTCCGAAACCAACAAAAGCGGCTTTATCGCCTTTCTTAAGACAACCTTGGATTGTATCAAATACTGCAGCAACAGCTTCAGTTGCTTGTCCTTTTGAGATATCAGCTTTACTAGCCACCGCATCTATAAGATCTCCTTTGTTCATGTTTGCTTTTTTTAATTTGAAAATAAATGATTTTTTCGGGGGTAAATGTAGAATTTTGGTTCATATAAACAAACATTATAATATTAAAATACGACCAAAACCCCCTATTTTACTAGGGATTTAGCAATTTTTTAGGTTTATAACAGTTTTATGATGTAAAATTGGGTTTTAATTTGTCCGAGAAATCGATAAGAAATGAAAAAATCAAAGCAATTATTACTGTTTTTCGGCCTTTGTCTAGGCTTTATGACCTTATCATACAGTTGCAAAACTGGCGAGGGCTGTCCTGATGTGCAGCAGGTAGATACTAATAAAAGTGCTAAAAGAGGGAAATCTAATCTCTTCTCTAAAAAGCAAAGAAAAAGAATAGGGAAATAGAAGACGTCGCTTTATTAGTGGTCTGTCCAGCATCCCCATTACTTTAAATCTCTATATAGTCACATCTAATAAGTCACTCTAATTAATTTTTATTTGAGTTATATCTGACCACGGAATGTAAGTAGGATTATCGCTATTTTGGAATACCAGCATGCCGTCGTTTTTAGAATTGACATCGACTTTATCAGATAGTAGAATAGCTTCTCCGCTTTTCAGTACGACCATGGCATTATTATAATTTCTTGGCTCTATTTTCGCCACATACTTGAATGGGATAAAGTATTCTATATCGCCTGACTTGCCATTTAGGAATTCACATTGCGATGACTCGTCTAAATCGAATACAAGTGTACCAGAAATGGACTGCCCATTCTCTGTAGCCACAGATCCAATGATAGGTTCTGAATTATTATCATAACTAATATTGTCTGCATCCTCATCACTTGATAAGGTCATACTTATAAATTCTTCCCAAGGAATATCTACACGACCCAGCTCTGGCATATTGACTATGATACCTCTATTGCTATCATCTACATCATTAGATCCTGTCATATAAAGTTCTCTCCCAGATTTCAATTTCACGTCACATCCTCTTCTTTTTCTTGTGATAGATTCAATATTGCCAAAGCGTATAGAAAAATCTCCATGATTTGTTTCACCATCCAACTCATCTTCTGTTACTCGTTCATCATGGTCCCATTGCAAGTAGCCAGTGAAATCCCCATTTAATGTCTCTACAGTTCCATATAACGGTAGGCCATAGGCGCTGTCTTTTGCTTGCTTATCTTTATAGAATTCTACCAACGCCACTTCATCCCATGCTACCTTGACACGACCTAACTCAGACTCATAGACATTGATGGAAGCTCCTACATCATTAGATCCACCATCTAGTAGCCATTCTGCTCCATTCCATGTTGTCACTCTAATTTTTTCTCCACGTAATGGTTTGATTTGTTGGATGTCTCCAAATTGGCATGCAAATACATGTGTATTATCAGTGTAATAAGTATTCTTATTCCAGTAGTTCCTGCCGCTGAACCAACTATTTGTTGGCTTATTATTTTCTTCTATCTGATCTAGTTCATCGTCTGTCAGATAATTCAGATACTCATTAGTTGGCTTTGAAGAATTAAAATGGTCAAACCAAAATGCCTCTTCCTTACCCCATCGTATCTGCCCACTATATGTATGACCATCTACGGTTGTTACTTTCCCATAGATAAATATATCTCTATTGAATTTCACGGAATCCAGTTCTTCCAGCATGAATGCATTTATAAATGCAATCAGTATAATTAGAATGAATTTATTGTTCATGGTTTTGCCTTTAATTGTTTTGAATGATGAGGTCTTAATTAGACAATTCGAAGATTATTAGATTTAATGTCATTCAAAACTCGAATAGGACAAACAGGTAATAAGCCCGTATGAAACGGCGTCTATCTCGACTCAGTTGTCACAGCAAAATGCAGTGGAGGAACGTTTAAGAGATGCTAACGAAGTGTATTTATGTTTTTGAATCTGAGAGTAGACCTCAGTACCTCGGAGAGTGTTAGACTCCGAGGTTTTTTATGCTTCGAGTTGCGAATGAAATCTTAATGAGGAAGTTTACTCTATAATAAACTTATGAGTACTAATACTACCATCAGCAGCTGTTACTCTTAAGAGATAAGTGCCACTACCCAAATTCAAATCAATTTCATTATTTATCAGAGGAAGTTCTTTGGTGATGCTTTCACCTAATATGCTGAGTACTTCAAATGATTCAAATCTCTGAGATGATTCTATTATAAATTGCCCTGAACTAGGATTTGGAAATAGCGATAATTCAACTTGATTAACGTCTGCAATACTCGTTACCCCAGAAAATCCTGTATCATATATTTCTTGTAACAAATCGATGTTTTCTTTCATCTTTGGAATATCCTCCAGATATCCTGGACAGTTCGTGAAATTAATGACTGCATCCATCACCAAAATATCTCCTGGACTAAATGTAGATATCTCATGCGTAGCCAAACCTCTTATGTCATACCCAGGCAAATTTTCATTAACCATACTCCATTCTCCAGGTATAGTGGGGTCTCCTGGCAAAGCGTGTCTAACTGGCGCTAGATTTGTGCTATCTGGGTTATATCCTAGTCCACCTACAGTCATAGGTGTTCCATCTCTCCAGTTGCCTCCCATTACTAAATAATCTTCTTCATAAAAATTTGGGTCAGCAGTCCCTGGAGGTGGACTATTTATAAATGGATTTAAAGAATAGGTTGAATATGTCAATTCATTATTAAGGAAAGTCAATGATAATGTTGGGGGGTCTTCATACATTGGAGTGTCAAAAGTACATTGTCCATCTGTACTATCTGCATTATAGCCGAATATCGAATTTCTTGCCACATCACTTCCGAAATAATCATCATCAAGACAGCCAATGTCTATATCCAACCAATAGGAAAATCTAAAATCTGTTAAAGGCTCATCTTCTCTGCTAATCACTTTTTGTTGTGTAAAAAGACTATTCGATAATAATTCATTTCCCTCTCCATTAAAAGCATAGAAAATTTGATGTACTTCCATTTTTGGTGTATCAAAAAACGATTGCTCTTGTGCATGGATAATCGTCAGGAGCAACTCATCAGGAATGATAGCCTCTCCATCTACTATTACCGCAGGATAATCTCCTTGTGTTGGATCATACAAATTGTCACCATCTACATCTACAAAGGATGCTAACCGCTCTTGGTCAATATTTTCTAAACCTTCATTACCAGCTGCTGGCCAAGATGTAATGCTTTCAGGTATAAGATTATCTATCGTCCCATCAGAAGCATCTTGAATGTGGGCATTGATTTCTTGCCCTGTGAC
>CAZIMH010000283.1:3090-4185 GCA_964540155.1 uncultured Saprospiraceae bacterium | reverse complement strand
GCGCTACAATTTGTGATAACTGGTGATAAAGACTTTGATGCAGAGAAAGCAAGACTTGTTAGTTTCATAAATAGGGTAGCCTCAGACGGCGCCTCAGTGTATGAAGGAAAAGTAAATCAGAGTTTTGGGAAACTGACGGCTGCTGAATGGAATACGATGTACTCTAAGCACTTAGACCATCACTTAATGCAGTTTGGTGTATAAGAGATGTTAGTATACTTATGAAATGCCAAGTTCGAAATTTAATATACCTTTTGAAAATTGATTACCTCGATGCAAATTGCACTTAGCCACAAAAACTGATAATTTGAAAATTAATAAACCTGAAATTGAATTCTCTCCTATTATAATAGGAACCATGCGACTCGGAGACTGGGGAAGCAATCTTTCGACAAACGAGCTCGAAACTTTCATAGATGCATGTGTCGATCTGGGATTTAAAGATTTTGACCATGCGGATATCTATGGTCATTATACCGATGAAGAAAAATTCGGTAGAGTTATTAAAAGAAGGCCTGACCTAAAATCCAAGATTCAAAACACAACAAAATGTGGCATTAAACTAATGACAGCTAATAGGCCTCAGCATCAGCTCAAGTCCTATGATACATCTAAAGCACACATTATCTGGTCAGCTGAAAATTCACTTAAAGAATTGGGTGTAGATGTTTTGGATGTGTTCTTAATTCATAGACCAGATTATCTGATGGATCCGCATGAAATTGCAGAAGCATTTATGACCTTAAAGAAAGCTGGAAAAGTAAAAACGTTCGGCGTATCTAATTTCTCTGCATCACAATTTGAATTGCTTAATAGCATGACGGCACTTGTTACAAATCAGTTAGAAATATCACTACTCCAGAGAAAGGCTTTCGATGATGGTACTCTAAACCAATGTCTTCGTCATGGAATTAGACCAACGGCATGGTCTCCCTTTGGAGGCGGCGCCATTTTTTCAGAACAGAGAAGTCCAGAAATTGCACGTATTAAAAAAGTGGCGACGGCGTTAGGAGAAAAACATAATGCGACCATAGATCAAGTACTCATTGCATTCTTGCTCAAACATCCTTCTAAGATTATTCCTATATATGGAAG
>CAZIMH010000283.1:0-2990 GCA_964540155.1 uncultured Saprospiraceae bacterium | reverse complement strand
ATGAATTCTTAGGGCATCATGATATCAGATATAAAAGTAAGACGACTAAAAAAGTCTTAAATACCATATCCAAGCTCTTAACAATTCATGAATATTTGAGTAAGCGTGCTAAAGTTTATCTAAGCATGAATTAACTTGGTCTTATAAAGCTGTTAATAGTCTTAATGTCAGTATTTAAAAGATACAAATAGCCTAAATTTGTACATATGAAATCACTAGTCTACACACTTATTTTGGTCCTTTGCATTGTGATGATTATGCCTGTGATAGATTCAGAAGCGATTGCCCAGTGTCCAATGTGTCGTATGTCCGCAGAATCCAATCTCAAGGATGGCGGTACAGCAGGTAAAGGCCTAAATAAAGGCATCTTATACATGCTATCAGTACCTTACCTACTTGTTGGGGGCTTAGGATTTCTATGGTGGAAAAATAGAAGACGTCTTAGTGATGAAATCTATGACCAACCACATTCAGATAACTAACAAATATTAAGACTATGAAACAACTTCTCATTTCTTTATTAGTTGCCTTTACTTTCTTTTCTTGTGGATCAGATGATTTGCCTGAGTGTGTAGATGCTATCTTGGATGACTTTAGAGTCACTGCTTGCGAAGGATCTGGTGAATTGACCACTTGGAGATTTAGAGGCGAGATGGTTTATTGTTTTGACTGGGGTGCCTGTCAGCCAGAAAGGTTTATCGAAATTTATGATGAGAGTTGTAATCTTATCTGCGAACTTGGTGGAATAGATAGAATAGATGTCTGTGATGGATCAGCATGGCAAGGAGCAGAA
This sequence comes from uncultured Saprospiraceae bacterium, assembly GCA_964540155.1. Lineage (GTDB taxonomy): Bacteria > Bacteroidota > Bacteroidia > Chitinophagales > Saprospiraceae > RFSX01. The sequence goes on along the minus strand of CAZIMH010000283.1, from coordinate 2,197 downwards.
TTCCAAGACTTATTGTTTAGCAGATAATTGACTTAAGTCAAGTACCATCCTTTTACAATCTCAGTAATCTGAGAGTTTTCTTTGTACACTTCCATGATTTCCTTACCGATTAGGTTTGCTTCATGCGCAGTAGTCTGTAGGCTGTCCATGTGATGAAGGTCATGTTCATCCTCTATATTTACATCGAAGACTTCTTCTATGTGTAATGGGATAAAAGTTCTGTGCTTTAAGATTTTTCTAAATACAAATTCATAGACTTCTGAATCATATTCAGGTTGTCCGTCCATGGGTATATTTCTACCCATCTCATTTGCTATGCCACAAATCATTTTCCAAAGCATAAGCATGACTGACGGCTTAGCGCCCATCCATACTTTGGCATCTTCAGCAACTTGAGCTATTCTTAGTTCCTCTATTTTTTGTCTTACTTCAGAGCTAGGTATTGGGCAGAGAAAATGACAAGAATCGGATGATAGAAATTTTTCTAAACTGGCATCTTCTTTTAAAGTTGCCAGCTCTATAAATCGATGTCCTACTAGCGGTGCCTCTATAAGAAGTAAATCTTCTGTTCCTGCTGAGGATAGCCAATCGCTAACTGCATTAGTCAACCATCTACCTGCACATAATTTGATACCATCATGTACAGTTCCATCACCCATAGGAAATCTTTGCAAAATTTCAGGTGTCTCAAAGGCCTTTCTTGCTACATCCCACTGCACTATGGTGACGTTTCTTTTGAGCTGTAATGCCAATTGTTTGAATACGCTGATATATAGACTTTTGCCCACCCCTGGCAGACCGGTAAACACAACCGCTTTTGCTACGCTTGCAGATTGTTCTAATTGCTGATACACCTTGCTTGATGATGGAATAACATTTTTTGATTTCGTTACACCAAAGGCTTTGCTGGATCTTAAATTCAATTTGTCCTGATGAGTGGCAAAGTAGGCTTCCATCTTCTCTGTCTTTAAACTCACAGAATTTTGCAGTTCAATAATTTGAATCTCATTCGATAGAGTATCGTATATCGCGTATGTGGCTTTTCTTGTTTTGAGCGCAGCTAATTCTCCGGGGTTTACTACCCAGCAGTTATTGACTTTCTCAGTAGATTGTATGTGATTGTGGCCAAAGAAGACAGCATCATATTCTCCTGACATTGCCATGGGCTTAGCCAAGTCATCGTAATGACTTAGGAATAATTTTTTCCCATCTAACTCCAGAAAGCCATAGATGTTAGTACTGACAGACAATGCACTACCTTCACGCTTTGCTGCAAGGGTTATTTCTACTTTATCCCCATCATTATTACCCCAAATCATATAGGTAGGAATATCCTGGGCAGCCAATATTTTGGCTATCCCAGAATTCATTAAATCGCCAAGACATAGAATCTGTTCTATGTTATGTGTAGCCATAGACTCTAACGCCAGAATGAGATTATGAAAGTTCTCATGGATATCTGATATGATGGCAATATTCATAGAATAGAATTATTAATGTTAACTGGTCTTATCTGATTTTAGGCAAAGCCTTGAATCTGTTTGTGCTTGGCAATCCATTGGCTATCGGGACTTCAATGACAGTCGGTAGTTCTTCGCCCATCGCATCCTTTATAGCAGCTCTCATACCTTCATGTGAATTAACCTTAACCGCATTGGCTCCAAAAGACTTGGCCATTTTTACAAAGTCAGGATTATGTAAGTCCGTTGCAATAACTCGATTGTCATATAGATTCTCTTGCATCTCTCTCACGTTGCCGTACAAGTTATTATTGAATAGAAGGAGTATAACACCAATCTTATGCTGTACTGCGGTCGCTAATTCTTGGACGCCAAACATGAAACCACCATCACCAGCCACAGAGATGACTGGCACATCAGGCTTAGCTACCTTTGCGCCGAGTGCAGTTTGAAATCCCCATCCTAGAGTTCCCATAAAGCCCGTGCACAAATAGGTTCTCGGCAGATAGGCATCATAAACGATACGACTAGCAAATCCGACCTGCGTCAATTCATCTACAAGAATACCCTCTGGAGGTAATTCTTCTCTAATGATTTTTAGTATGGTAGATTGCGGTTCAAGATATGCTGTTTTCTCATTCCATTGTTTTCTAAATTCTGCCATTTCTGATTTACGCGAATCAGCAGGAGATTTTAATTCATGGAGTTTTTGGAGTATGGCGGAAGTTGCTTTCGCT
>CAZIMH010000282.1:0-4214 GCA_964540155.1 uncultured Saprospiraceae bacterium | reverse complement strand
TACTTAATGTAGGGGCTATTAATACGCAAGCATGGTGGACCTTAGTCAATCAGTCGGCAGCAAGACAACAAATGGAAAATGGTCTCAGCCCACAAGAAATTATAAATTGGTTAAGAACAAATGATAATCCATCTCAAGGCGGCAGAATAAATGATCGGCAGTATGGCATCGTGGATTTGAATGATGGAAGTCCTAGAGCTGCCGCTTTTACAGGTACAAATAATTTCAATGTAGCTGGTCAACGTGTAGGACCCAACTATGCAATACAAGGTAACATCTTAATATCTGAAGAGGTACTAGATGATATGGAGACAGCTTTTCTGCAGACAGAGGGACCGCTCTGTGATAAACTGATGGCATCTATGCAAGCAGCCAAAAGACCAGGGGCAGATGCCCGATGTCTGCCAAGTGGCATTAGCTCTGCATCCGCTTATATCCGAGTCGCCCAACCGACTGATACCAATAGTGCTTATGGGGAATTATGGCTAGACATTAATTCCTGGCTCGACTCTGGAGAATTTACTGGTGATCCAATAGATGACATTCAGAGAAAATTCGATTTATTCAAAGCCACTGTCAGTACTGAAAATCCAGAAAGTGAAACCTTACATATATATCCAAATCCCACTTCATCGAGAATATTTATAAACTCAGCATTCACTATATCACAGGTTGAGGTATTTGACATGCTTGGTCATCTGAAAGCCAAACATACTACTAGTGATGGCAATGGTGTGAATTCAATAAACATTTCCAATCTACCACAAGGACCTTATCTACTTAAAATCCAGCAAGCAGGTAATTCTGAAAGTACAATTCAAATTATATACAAAGCAGATTAGTTATAGGTGATACATAATATAACCGTTAGACTTGTGGTTTAAGAGAAGTAAATATTTTATACTTCAAGCGTTGGCTCAGATTTAATTTCCCTCACTCAAGCCGCATTCCTCCTGTAATGACTTTAGATTATATTATGGGACGAGGACAATTAAAATTTCTAGATTCTAAAGTAATAAAGGGCGGTGGATCCGACCATTTGCCATTGGTAGTGAGGGTGAAAGTCTAGTGAAATGAAACGTTCAATAATCACGTAACAAATCAGCCTCACAATGAGAAAATGACTACTTTTAATCTAGAACAATTAATCCAATGGCCCTATACTTTATCTTTTTTGCACTGCTAAGCTCATGCTATTTCGCTTACTCAAGAAATAAAAGACATAAAGACAGATTGAGTTCGATGCAAAGGAGACTAGAATATCTACCACCAGAAATAGATTACAATTACGACAGATTCAACACTAAGAAAGAAAGAGAGACAACCTTATCAATAGACGAAAAATTTAAACTAGAAACTGATATTCAAAATATCCGTATCGGTCATGAAACACTAATACTTCTTATATCTTCTGAAATTAATAATTTTCCTTTCAGGTTCGAATTAGTAGTACAACCATTTGATAAGGTATTATTTGAACATGAGAAATTTGTAAACTATAATCAAAAAGGAAATTTAATCCTGTGGTCTCTAGGTATTCCTACAAAATACTTATTTGCCTCTGATGAAAAATTAAATGAAGCATATCCTGATATTTCTTCAAATCCTGGAGGGATTATCCTCCATATAGATTCATACCAAATAGACCCAGACCAGAGCAGCATCTTAATCCATGGACAATTAAAAGACCTAAGTGACTTCAAAGTCATCATTAATTACAAAGATTTCAGATTGCAGTTATTAGCGCCTACAGATTCATTTGTTAAAAAAAGTAACTTTCCTAATTATAATGATTACTCTAGCATAGATAAAAGCACTGAAACATGAACAACTTAAATATTATAGCTACAGCCCTACTTTCCTTATTTATAACAACGAGTTATGGACAAATAAATATCCAAGACTCCACAGCTCAAGTTCTATCATACTGGTACTTAGGAGACCAATATGATTATGAGGTATCCATGCAAAAGCTACAAATCAGTGAAGCAGATACACTATCAAATGAAACCTTCACTTATGACGTCAACGTATCCGTAATAGATTCTACAGAAAATTCCTATACGGTCAGATGGCATTATAAAAATTACAATAGCGATTCTGACAACCCCGTTATCCAAAAAATCATCTCTACTTCAGAGGACATAAAAGTTGATATCATTACAGATGAACTAGGCATTATAGAATCTATAGCCAACTGGGAAGAGGTCAGGGATTATATGATAGCGAGTTTTGATAGCTTGAAAACTGAGATTGCACACTTACCGGGAATGGAAGCATTTATAGAACAGAATAAATCTATCTATGCTACAGAAGAATCTATAGAGGCCGCGGCGATTCAGGATGCACAGCAATTTCATAACTTTCATGGCGTTCAGTTTAAATTGAATGACACCATTCTAGTAGAAACATTGTCTCCCAACGTCTATTACAATGACAAACCCTTTGACACAGATATCGTTATTATTCTTGAAGACATAGATACAACGCATAATGAGATTATCATCAGATCTATAACTGAAGTAGATTCTGAACAACTGACTGAAACCACTTTCAATTATCTCACAGAAATGAGTAAAAAACTAGGCACCCCGATGGTTAATAAAGATGAATTTGACAACTTACATAATGACGTAGAAACAGTGTCTTTAATCCATATGTCTGGATGGGTTATAGAAAGCAAATTGTGGAAAGAAGTCTATGCAGATGGCATCACACAAATGGAAATCAGAATTATCACAATGAAATAAGTTGTCAACTAAAAATTAAACATGGGTCTATTCGATTTATTCAATAAAGGAAAGAAAGAAAATCTACAACCACATGCAGATATCACTTTGTCACATACAGATAAGGGTTCTCACGGAGATAACATCGGTGGGCTGATCGGTTTTAATAATCTGGAATCTGAAACAGGTCCAAAATTCATTAATGAACATATGGCTTTAGCGACAACCAAAACAGCTGACCTAAGCCTGGATAACTATAAAATTGTCAGTTCAGATCTGACAGATAATCCTCAATTAAAACTACGTGTACTACTCCATAAAAACAGTGCGATATCCGCCTACCCTTATTTAAAAACCTCCTTCAAGTTACCATTTGCAACAAAAGAAATAATAGAATGGCGACACATGAAGAATGCGGAAGCTGAAATCAAAGGAGGTGGCAGAGACACATTTGGTCTTGATTTTTTTCCTACAGATTATGCTGTCAACAGATCCAAGTATATACAGCAGAAAAATATAAACGTAAACCTCTCCAGTGTTGCTCTGGTCGTGGATGAGCACAAAGTAGATCCTAATTCTGAAGTGCCTTACAGCGAAGATTTTGTAGCCTATCTACCGAGCTCTAGTCTACCCAGGGTGACCTACTACGATTTTATAGGGAAGGTGATTAATTTCTCGCCAGTTACATTAACGGGCCTTGGTCAGGGTTACATAGCCAAAGTCAAGTTAATTAATCATGACACTGATCCTAATTTCCTGACAGTGGATATGTATATGCATCAGGAGAATATGAGAATCCCAGAACTCAGCATAGGTCTGAAAATTTCTGGCCTACTATGGTTTCAAGGAGAATTAGCAGAATAGTAGCTATCCTAATAGGCGTCCACATCATTAATCATAAATATTCTAATCCTCATAAATTCACTTCGTAAAGCATGAGCATAGGTGCTATTATAGCAGGAATATTGGTGGGACTCTCCAAGGCAGGCCTCAAGGGCTAAAATTATGTCAGATTTTAAATCTCAATTCATTTAATTACACGGACTACAAATGAGGAATTTCAAGATAAATCTTTGTACCCTTACCCGGAGCACTTTCTATTTTATAGTCACCATGGAGATTCCTTACCCTTGATGTAATGTTCTTGATGCCATAACCATCTTTCATCTCATCTACGTCAAATCCTTTTCCGTCGTCACTTACTGATATTTTAAGATCCCCATTAGTATTGCGTGAAAGACTTATCCATGAATTTTTGGCATCAGCATGTTTCATGACATTATTGACCATCTCGAAAATAATATTATAGACAGGATAGGCTAATGAATCAAACTTAACATCCTTATTCAGATCTGTAATAAAATGAAAACTGACCTTGTCGCTATTATTAAGTTTCTCGATAAGATCTTTTATACTTTTAATTAGGCCTATAGACTGCACAGTTTCTGGCATTAGATTATGTGATATGAGTCTAATGTCTTCATA
>CAZIMH010000281.1:0-4219 GCA_964540155.1 uncultured Saprospiraceae bacterium | reverse complement strand
GTTGTACCAACTGCAAAGACATCTCCTATCTGGAAGTTAGAAGTAAGTGAACTAATACCACAATTATCAGTGGCATTCGGCGCATTCCAGTTTACAGCTGCTGTACAACTTGTACTTGTAGAAGTAATTGTTATATCAGTAGGAATATTGGTTAAAACTGGTGCATTATTATCTAATAAATTTATCGTTTGGAGACATGAGGCAGATAACGAAGTATTGCTTGGTTCCGTCGCTGTCCAAGTTCTTTGTATCTCTGTAGCTCCAGCACAATTACCAGTATTGACGATGGCATCACTGAAAATTAAAATTGGATTTCCACATCCTCCTCCTGCTGTAGCGGAAGCGAATCCTGAGATTGAAGGTGTAGGTACACTTCCATCTGGACAAGCTGCATAATTAGTAGGGCATGTAATCGTCGGTGCTGAAACACAGACTGGCGCAGAACATTGGATGGTTACATTGAAACTTGCTGTCGCTATATTGCCACAGTTATCTGTTGCTGTATAAACAACTTCTGTAGTTCCTTGTGTGAACGTATCCCCACTTTGGAAATTAGAAGTCAATGAACTGATGCCACAATTATCACTAGCAGATGGTACTACCCAAGTCGCAGGTGACTGGCAAGCCGTCCCATCCACAATGAGTATAATATCTTGTGGTACATTATTTATAAAAGGATTTTCTGAGTCATTAATATCTATTACTTGGATACAACTACTCGTCATCCCATTAGAAGGGTCAAAAGCAGTCCAAGTTCTGTTAGCAGTATAAGAAGCAGCGCAGCTTCCGAATTCTATAATAAAGTCACTATAGAAAACAAAGGGTGCAGGGCAAGCTGTACTTCCTGCTGCTGCAGCCGCTACACCTGATATAGAAGGTGATGGAAGCATACCTCCTGCACAAGCAGTAAATGCTGCAGGACAACTAATTGTAGGTGCTACTGTGCATCCAGCTGTACACTCGACTGTCACATTAAAACTGGCACTTACACTATTGCCACAATTATCAAAGGCTGTATAAATTACATTTGTAGTTCCCTCACTGAACTGATCACCGTTCATATGAGAAGCATTCAAACTGGCAATCCCACAGTTATCAGTTGCTGTAGGTTCTGTCCACTTTACAGGAATACTACAATTAGCACCTACGCCGTGAACAGTGATATCTGAAGGAACATTTGTAAGGGTAGGTCCTTGGTCGTCAGAAACTATGATAGTCTGAGTACAACTAGAACTAAGGCTAGAATCATTAGGATTACTTGCTGTCCATGTTCTTGTAATATCGTAAGCTTGTGCACATGGCCCATTAGAATTAATATTATCTACAAAAGTGATATTAGCCGTTCCACTACAATTAGCGCCTGAAATGATGGCTGTCGCTGATCCAGTAAAACTTGGATCTGGGAAACTTCCTACAGGGCATCCAACAAAATTAGAAGGGCAAGTAATAGAAGGCGGTGTCTCACATAATTGACAATTAATTATAACGTCAAAACTTGCTAGAGCTTGATTGCCACAATTATCTGTAGCCGTATAGGTTACAGTATTTACACCTTCTGTAAATACTTGACCACTTTGGAAATTAGATGTAAACGTAGCGATACCACAATCATCAGTTGCTGTAGGTATGCTCCAATTAGCTACTGCCGAACAAGCGGCCCCTACACCAGTGAGTGTGATATTTTGAGGTACGTTAGTAATCTGAGGAATCGAATTGTCTCTGATTTCTATGAGTTGGTTGCATTCTACAGTCAGACTGTTATTATTCTGAGTAGTTGCAGTCCATATTCTTTGTATCGTTGTTGCACCAGCGCAAGGCCCTGATGAAATTACGTTATCTGTAAAATTGATAGAAGGCGCTGCACAATTGGCAGATCCTGCCACTGCTGTCGCAACTCCTGTAACACTTGGAGCAGTACTTGGGTTACTAGGACAGGCTACATAATTTACTGGACAAGTTAATATCGGCGCTGTATTACACACACAGTTAATCGTGACACTAAATGAACTCGTCACACTGTTGCCACAGTTGTCTATCGCTGTATATGTCACAGTCGTCACACCTTCTGAGAATAAGTCACCACTATTATGTGATGAGTTAAAAGAAGCAATGGCACAATCATCAGTGGCATTAGGTGCCGTCCAAGTGACCGCCACCTGGCAGTTTACTCCAGAACCTGATACAGATATATTACTAGGTGTATTAGAGATGATAGGATTTATATCATCTATTACTGAAATATTTTGGGTGCAACTAGCTGTAGCAACCCCATCATCAGCAGTCCATGTTCTTACTATTTCTTGCTGAGCAGCACAAGGCCCAGTGGACACAACTGCATCTGTAAATGTAAGAGACGCTGCAGGACAAGAAGGGTCAGAGGCTACCACTGTAGCTACGCCAGCACTAGATGGATCGATACTTCCTGTTACTGGACAGCTCGTAAAATTTGCTGGGCAAGTAATGACTGGTGCGGAACAACAACTCCCTGTAACTGTCACATTGAAAGTACAAGTAGAAGAATTGCCGCATAAGTCCTGAGCGGTATAGGTTACAGGAGTCACTCCTGAGGTAAAAGTCTCGCCGCTAAAATGCGTCGTCGTAAAAAACTGAATGCCGCAGTCATCCGCTGCGGTCGGTACTGCCCAGATAGCCACGCTATCACAACTGACAGATAGATCCAATACAATATCTGATGGACAGTTATTGATAATAGGATCTGCAATATCTTCCAAAAACAACGTTTGCTGGCAGGTGCTATGCAATTTAATGCTCGCCGATCCAGGTGGATAGGTTGCTGACCAAGTTCTGTGTATAATCTTTAGACATGGCGTATCCGTCGCAATCTCATCTGAAAATGATACAATAGGTTGTGGACATGAGGCATCCCCCGGCAATGCCATTGGGTTTCCTGTTATAGAGGGATCCAAATTGTCAGTAGGACATCCTACATAAGTGGGAGGACAAAATAATGTGGGCGCTGTCAAACACATCGCTCTCAAATTATCTTGCGCGGCAGGCACATCTGCATCAAAACAGAAATTCTCATTATCTGCTTTGACTTGAAGGCCTGTAATCGTCAGAAGTATGACGATAAATCCTTGCATTAGTATATTTCTTTTCATCACTAATAAGTTTATTAAACATTGATTATTGGTCTAATGAATTCTAGACCAGCCAAGGATAGGTATCTTGTTTTTTCGTTCAGTTTTCTATACGCAGTGCTTATTGTAAATGCGTCCTAGGCTTCCTTTCTTTTCTGTTAAAAAAACCTTACACGCTAAGAGATATGTGAAGAAAGGCTAGTTCCATAAGATTAAAATTTAATATATATCTTGCTGAATAGTAGTAAGTTATCTGCCTTAGCTTTTGCCATATTCGATTTGTTAAATCGACTAGATTTTTTTTTCTTCTATTTGTAGAGATTCATTTGAAGTGAAAATGATGGAGTTGCTCAAAAAAAACGCTGCCTTGAATTGAATTTATTTCAATACTTTTTTGCAAGGGCATAGGCAGCAGATGCGCAATGAACAACGTATACTATATGTGACAGAAAAGCGAAGACTCTATTCGTTTATTCGATATTCCATTTATCAATATTCCGTATATCTTCATATATACCTTGTCTAATTATAAGTGACAAGAAGAGAAAAGTATCTTAGTGCTATAATTCTAAATAGCAAAGGATATGTCAGACAACAAGGTTATATTTTCCATGGAAGGGGTTTCCAAAACCTATCCACCCAAGAAGAAAGTGCTCAATAATATTTGGCTGTCATTTTATTATGGCGCTAAGATTGGTGTATTGGGTTTGAATGGATCAGGGAAGTCAAGTTTACTTAAGATTATAGCTGGATTGGATACCAATTACGAAGGGAAGGTCACTTTCGATAAAGAATATAAAATTGGCTATTTGGCACAGGAGCCAGAATTGGATGAGACTAAGACGGTAAAAGAAGTTGTCCAGGAAGGTGTACAGGAAATTGTGGATGTTGTCAACGCTTATAATGCAGTCAACAATAAATTCATGGAGCCCATGAGTGATGATGAGATGAATAAGCTATTGGTGGAGCAAGGGGAGCTGGCAGAAAAGATGGAGATACTGAATGCATGGGACTTAGATCATACCCTAGAAGTAGCGATGGACAGCTTAAGACTACGACCTGATGACCAGCAGGTCAAAGTATTATCTGGAGGAGAGAGACGTAGAGTGGCCTTATGT
>CAZIMH010000280.1:0-4221 GCA_964540155.1 uncultured Saprospiraceae bacterium | reverse complement strand
GCCTATACAGGTCGCTACTTAGTAATATGGTTGAAGGCGTGACTAATGGCGTGACAAAAGAATTAGAATTGATTGGTGTTGGATATAGAGTATCAAATACTGGAAACCTCTTAGAAATTGCACTAGGTTATTCTCACCCGATTTTCTTTTATGCGCCTGATGAGGTAAAAGTCGAGACTAAGATGGAGAAGGGCTCACCCCCAACTATCATTTTAACCAGTCACGATAAACAACTTGTAGGACAGGTAGCAGCTAAAATTAGAGCATTCAGAAAAGTAGAACCTTATAAAGGAAAAGGGATACGATTTAAAGGTGAACAAATTAGAAGAAAAGCCGGAAAAACAGCTGGCGCATAATATATAGAGCTATGTCAAAGACATCAACTAAAAAGAAGATTAAATACCGTATCAGAAAGAAAATTCAGGGTACGCCTGAGATTCCTAGATTGGCAGTATTTAGAAGTAATAAACATATCTATTGTCAGATTATTGATGATTTGAATGGCGTTACTCTTGTAGAAGCTAACTCTAAGTCACTGAATGTCAGTAATAATGTTGACTCAGCTAAGAAAGTGGGCAGCGATATTGCAGATAAGGCAAAAGGCAAAAACGTACAAAAAGTTGTTTTTGACAGAGGTGGTAATCTTTATCATGGTAGAATCAAAGCGCTTGCAGATGCTGCAAGAGCAGGTGGGCTACAATTTTAATTTAAAACTTAGTATAACATAAGCAATGGCGCGCAACGATAGAAATAATAAAAAAAGACCAGTAGAGAATTCCGACTTAAAGGATAAACTGGTCAGTTTGCAAAGAGTGGCAAAAGTTACCAAAGGGGGTAGAACTTTTAGCTTTTCTGCACTTGTTGTATTAGGAGATGGGAAAGGTAAAGTAGGGCATGGATTAGGTAAAGCAAGAGATGTTCAGGAGTGTATAGCCAAGGCTGTAGAAGATGCTAGAAAGAATCTTGTGGAAGTGCCTATTATAAATGGAACTATTCCTCATGAGCAGAAAGGAAAGTATGGAGCAGGAAAAGTCCTAATAAAGCCTGCTGCTGATGGTACAGGTGTAATAGCTGGAGGTGCAATGAGAGCGGTACTAGAGAGTGCTGGTGTTCAGAATGTACTGGCTAAATCACAAGGATCTTCTAATCCTCACAATGTTGTCAAAGCTACAGTAGATGCATTAAGGAGACTAAGAAGTCCTCATGAAGTTGCAAGACAAAGAGGAATTACTTTAGAGAAATTATTTGAAGGTTAGGATTATGGGCAAAATTAAAATTACCCAAGTAAAGAGTGTCATAGACAGACCGAAGCGTCAGAAGGATACTATGATAGCATTGGGACTAAGAAAAATGAACCAAACAGTGGTGAAGGAAACTTCTCCTCAGATTTTGGGTATGGTCAATAAAGTAAAACACCTTCTTAAGGTGGAAGACGCTTAACTCATCAAAGACTAAAAGAAAAATACTATGGAACTACATAGATTAACCCCAGCTAAAGGGTCCGTGAAGAAAGGAAAGAGAATCGCAAGAGGACAAGGGTCGGGTCATGGTGGAACCTCAACAAGAGGTCATAATGGAGCGAAATCTAGGTCTGGATGGAGTAAAAAGAGAGCTTTTGAAGGTGGTCAGATGCCACTACAAATGAGATTGCCTAAGAAAGGTTTTAAAAACCCGAATAGGGTATCATATACTGCACTCAATTTATCTAGATTACAGGAACTCCATGACAAGCATGGTCTTTCTGAAGTAACTATTGAGTCACTTTATGAAAAGAGAATTATAAAGAAAGGAGAGAAAATTAAAGTACTGGCTAATGGAGAGTTGAATTCCAAGGTTAGCGTTAAAGTACATGCCATCTCAGAAAAAGCGAAGTCCCAAATCGAAGCGAAAGGCGGATCTGTTACTTTACTTTAAAATTAAAGAATGAACAAGTTTATTGAGACTCTACAGAACATCTGGAAGATAAAAGAGCTTCGAGAGAGAATTCTATTTACCATCTTATTATTGTTGGTATTTAGAATAGGTTCTTTTATAGTACTTCCTGGCGTTAACTCAGATGCACTAAAAGCTGCAATGGGTAATTCACAAAATGACCTTTTGGGATTAATCAACACCTTCACTGGTGGTGCCTTTGGACAAGCTGCAATTTTTGCGCTTGGTATCATGCCATATATTACGGCGTCAATCATTGTTCAGTTATTAGGGTTTGCTGTGCCATACTTTCAGAAGCTACAGCAGAAAGAAGGAGAGTCTGGTAGAAAGAAAATAACGCAAATAACTAGATTATTAACTGTTGCGATTACACTTGTACAAGGTGGGGGATACCTGACTTACTTAACTAATCAGCCAGGTGCCGTCGCTTCTTCATTGAGTCCTACAATATTTTGGTTCAGTAATATCATTATACTTTCCGCAGGTACCATCTTTGCGATGTGGCTTGGAGAAAAAATTACTGATAAGGGTATAGGAAATGGTGTATCTCTATTAATTACAATAGGAATCATCGCTACACTTCCGCGATCTTTTGCTACAGAAGTTATATCTCAGATTAACGGTGGTGGAGGATTCCTTTTAATTCTTGAGTTTGCGGCGTTGTTCTTTGTGGTTCTAGCTACTGTCCTCGTTGTTCAGGGAGTAAGAAGAATTCCCATACAATTTGCTAAAAGAGCAGTAGGACGAACTAATTCTAACATGCCGACAGCTGGCGCAAGAGATTTCATTCCTCTTAAGGTCAATGCATCTGGAGTAATGCCAATAATCTTCGCTCAGGCGATTATGTTCTTACCTGTGACATTAGCTCAATGGGCTGGTAATCAAGGTGGCGGAATAATAGGCCAATTATCTGATTGGAAATCACTACCATATAATATAGTTTTCTTCCTGTTAGTGGTCATCTTCACCTATGTGTATACAGCACTATTAGTGAATCCACAACAATATGCAGAGTACCTCAAAAGACAGAATGCATTTATACCTGGTATTAAGCCAGGATCTATGACACAAGAATTCATAGATACACTTACTACAAGAGTTACATTACCAGGTTCTATCTTCTTAGGTCTTATTTCAATATTGCCAGCTATCGTTGCTCAGTTTGGAGTAAATGATGCCTTTGCTCTATTCTTTGGAGGAACCTCGCTACTAATCTTAGTTGCAGTTGTTTTAGATACATTGCAGCAAATAGAGAGTTACCTTCTCATGAGAAAGTATGATGGTTTAGTCAAATCAGGACGAATCAAAGGAAGAAGTGGAGGCATGCAGACTATAGGAGCTGGCATGTAATGATACTCTACAAGACTAAAGAAGACATAGAGTACATTAGAGAAAGCTGTTTGCTAGTGTCCAAAACACTAGCCCATGTAGCGTCAATACTCAAACCAGGTATTACTGGTAAGAAAATAGATACTGAGGCGGAGACTTTTATCCGAGACCACAAGGCAAAACCAGGTTTCAAAGGGTATAATGGCTTTCCGGCCACTTTATGCATCTCACCTAATGAGGCTATAGTACACGGTATCCCTACAGATATCCCATTTGTAGAGACAGATATTATAAGTATAGATTGTGGTTCTTATCTCAATGGCTTCTTTGGTGATTCAGCATTTACATTTGCGATGCCAGAGGTAGATGAGGAGATAATGAAGTTGTTAGTAACCACTAATGAATCCTTATACAAAGGGATAGAACAAGCCGTCATTGGCAACAGAATAGGTGATATAAGCTACGCTATCCAGTCTCATAATGAAGAGAAGAACTATAATGTCGTAAGAGAATTAGTTGGACACGGTATAGGTCAGAATCTTCACGAAGCGCCTGAAGTACCCAATTTTGGTAAGAAAGGCAGAGGAAAGAGAATCAAAGATGGATTAGTAATAGCAATAGAGCCCATGATAAACTTAGGGACTAAAGCTGTAAAGCAATCCGATGATGGATGGACGATAGTGACTAAGGATGGAAAACCGTCCGCTCACTATGAACATACCATAGCTGTAACCCAAGAAGGCAGTGATATTTTGTCCAATCACGACCTTATTTTGGACGCTATAAAAAATAATCCAGAAATCAAGAATATTACCTTAAAAAAATAGATATTTGCACTCCAAAAATTTTGAATGTCAAAAAAGAACCTAATTGCACAGGATGGCGTCATTGAAGAAGCACTTTCCAATGCAATGTTTCGAGTAAGACTAGAGAATGATCACCTCATCGTCGCTACCATTT
>CAZIMH010000279.1:0-4247 GCA_964540155.1 uncultured Saprospiraceae bacterium | reverse complement strand
TTAGCCGCTCATAGATTATCTAAAGGTATAGCTAACAACCCTATATGTGTAACAGTTACACATATATTCTATTGTATGTACCCCTTAAGATAGCGTTTTCTTTAAATATTTTGTCTATTGACACTTCACACCCCATTTTCTAGCTAAATGACATGGGTAAGAATCTTAAAGATTAATTATCTAACCAACCACCTCTCCTTACCTCTTCACTTCCTAAGCGATATAGTATACAGCCAGCGCAACAGAAAATCCTGAAAAAGCGAGTAGTCCTGTCATCATCGTCCATGATCTAAAGGTTTGCTTTTCAGTCATTCCAAGATACTCCTTCACCAACCAAAAACCGCTGTCATTGACATGCGAAAAGATAGAAGCCCCTGAGGCTATGGCGATGACAATGGCGGCCAATTGCATATTAGATAAGGTGTCCGATACCAATAGGGGAGAAACCAATCCAGCTGCCGTTATCATAGCGACAGTCGCTGAGCCCTGTATGACTCTAATGAGACAACTAGATATGAATGCAAAAAAGATAATTGAAATACCTAATTCTGCAAGACCTGTTGCCATCATCTCTCCAGCTTTGGTGCTGACGAGCATCTGTTTAAATACACCTCCAGCGCCAGTCAATAGGATAATCAAACCTGCTGGCTTAAAAGACTTAGAGCATACATCCAGTAGCTCACTCGAACTATAACCTTCTCCTCGACCGAGTAGATACCAAGCCACTAGATTAGCTAAGATCAAGGCTACAAATGGATGGCCTAATAGAATGAAAATTTCTCTTATCGCTGTCTGTTCTTCAGGAGCATCTAAGCCCAATATAGTAGCCAAGATGATAAGTCCGATCGGAAGTGCGATGATGGCCAATATCTTGTAGAAGCTCGGTAACCGAGGTGGGTCTATCTCTACCTCTGCATCAGGCGACGCAAGATGAATTTTGTTGCCGATATACTTCCCAAACATAACCCCACTTACTAATAAAGCGGGCAATCCAGCCATCAATCCGACGAGCATCACCCAGCCAAGATTAGCGCCTAGTATTTCTGCTACAGCGATAGGTCCTGGCGTCGGCGGAATAAATGAATGCGTTATCGCCAACCCTGAGAGCAATGGGATCGCGTAGTGTAACAAAGATTTTTGGGTTTTTTTCTGAAGGGCATAGATTACCGGAATCAAGATGATAAAAGCCACATCAAAGAAGACCGGAATTGCAACCAAGAATCCAGTTAGTCCCAGAGACCAGGAGGCACCTTCCTTGCCAAACACCTTTAGCAAATGCTGTGCGATGCTTTTGGCGCCGCCAGATAATTCCAGAATGCCACCAAACATAGCGCCGAGCCCGACAACGGTGGCTACAAAACCCAAGGTAGATCCCATACCCGTCTGTACAGTAGATATGATCTCCTTGCCGTCTAGTCCAGCCAATAGTCCGACAACGATACTAGATATAAGTAATGACAAGAAAGCGGGCAGCTTCAGCTTCAGTATCATCAGCAAGAGTAAGACGACCCCTGCCAATACGGCCAACAATATTCCTGAATCTATAGCCACTCTGTATGATATTTTTCGCCACGAGGTTTGTCAGTCCGCTCATATGTATGTGCACCGAAATAATCTCTTTGTGCTTGGATTATATTAGCTAATGAATGCTTTTCGGTGTAGGCATAGAAATAACTCAACGCAGAAGCAAAGCAAGGTGCAGAGAGGCGCAAGGTGCTGAGCGCAGAGACGATAGAACTTAGATGCCTTATACCTTCTCCTCTTAGCGGAAGACTGATCTGCTCATTTAATAATAAGCTTGGATTGGCATTGTCTATAGACTTAGAAATCTGTTCCATTAGTTTAGACCGTATGATGCAGCCGTTAGTCCATATCCGCGATAGTTCTTTGTAGTTTATTTCCCAGTCGTAAGTATTAGATGCCGCTGCTATTAATTCGTAACCTTGATGATGATTTATAATCCTCGCTTGCTGATAGGCTATGCGTAAGTCATCTATGGAGATAACAGTGTTAGTAGAGAAGTGCTGCTTATACGCTTGTGCTGCTTTGTGACGTGTATCTATATACGACGATTGATATCTGGCAAATAGTGCCGCTGTCAGAGTAGGAATGGCGACACCTAATTCGCAAGCAGCTATCGTCGTCCAGCTGCCTGTGCCCTTGTTACCCGCCTTATCTAAAATCAAATCTATAATAGGCACCTCATCTTCCTTGTGTAGCATGATTGCCTGTGTGATCTCTAACAAGTAACTTGCGACCTCTGTCTCCAACCATTGCAAAAAAATATCACTTATTTCCTGTAGACTTTTACCTAGATGAAATCGAAGAACGCCATACACTTCCGCCAGCAATTGCATTTCTCCATACTCTATACCGTTATGTACCATCTTCACAAAATGTCCAGCACCCCCTTTCCCTATATAAGCACAGCAGTTACTATCGCTATAATCCTTGGCGGCTATCGCGCTGAATATTTTTTCTACAGTACTATAGCCCTGTGCAGAACCCCCAGGCATTATAGAAGGCCCTTTTAAGGCGCCCTCTTCGCCACCTGAAACGCCAGAACCGACGTAGTGGATATTGTGTTCCTTCAGCGCCTCAGCTCTTCTCTGTGTATCCTTATAGTGGGAATTGCCACCGTCTATAATAAGGTCATCCTCATCTAACTGTGGTACCAAAGCGGAGATGACGGCATCTACTGCTGCGCCAGCATTGACCATCAGAAAGATGGCTCTTGGCTTCTCCAGCGACTGCACAAATTTTTCTATATCATCATAGTCCTGCACCTCAGATGTTTCTGGATAAGCCTCTACAAAGTTCTTAGCTACATCCACTTCTATATCAGCCACCTGCCTATTATAGACGCTAAGCCTAAATCCCTTTCCAGCAATATTTCTACTTAAACTCTGACCCATAACACCTAGGCCTATTAATCCTATTTCGGATTTTGATTGCATACTCGTTCCGCTTTTTTTCTTAATTAATTCTATGATCTCTTCTGGAGAGTATTCTATACTAATATGGTTTCCATAAGTAGGGGACTCCCAAGTATCGAATTGCGATTGCAGTAAGTCTAAAGGCATAAAATGTTCCCTTGCACGCATCCTTTCAGCGATTAACGCCATGTCTCCTTGAAGCACCACCCATTCCACTTCAGATTTTAGATCCTTGACTAGACAGTCTCTATAGACCTCCTTTAGCGCAGAACAGGCCAGTACGACCCCTCCTGTTCTATTTTTCAGTGCTTGATTCATCGCCGTTAACCATGGCCATCGGTCCGCATCCGTGAGGGCATTCCCTTTAGACATCTTTGTCACATTCTCTTCGCTATGAAAATCATCGGCATCAAGATATTGTGCCTCTAGGTTCTCGGCTAATAATTTTGAGATGGTACTTTTTCCTGTGCCAGAAACACCTATAACGATATAGATTGGAGCAGTAGGCATTGTATCTGTAGGAATTAGGGTTTTCAAGCTTCAGCAAATTTGTTTTGGCTTATTCAGGATTTTGCGTGAATGAAGATAATTATTTCTATGAAAATTGGAGATTCATTATGATTCTGACATGTCAAATAATAATCTAATCCTAGATTCCTCTAATTGGATAGAGTCATTAATAATTCCATCCTTATGATTGTAAAGGCTACCGTCTATAGTCATATCTATATATAATAGCTCTCTATTATTACATTCCGATTCATATAGAATTTGATGATCATTGATTATAAATTCAAAATTAGAATCCAAAGTAAAAATAGACAAGCTCGTATCTCTTTCTACCTGTAGATTATTATAGGAACTGTCACAGATATTAAGATGAATTCTTGGGTATATATGACAATTAATTTTACTTGAAACTTCTTTGGATAGTAAGTTTGTTAACGAATCTATATTGTACCTAGTCTGTTCTCCATAGTATTCTACAATGAAGCTAATTTGTATTCGTTCTTTGAATTCTTCGTTTTCATCCAAATTGCTGTAACTACTCCATAGGTCATACCCATTTCTTATTCCATTAGACGATACTAAATCAACATTCCATTGAGACTGCGTTGACCTATTATCAAATTCACATTCTGAATTTTTGAAAACTATATTAGCCTTATTGATTAGTGCAATTTGAAATTCATTGGTGATGGAATTAAAATTGATTTCATCATCCTTAGAGCACCCAATAAGAACTAAGCTTAATATGAATACCTTACTAAATGAATTAATGCTCATAATTAGAATTTATTTGTCATAATA
>CAZIMH010000278.1:0-4254 GCA_964540155.1 uncultured Saprospiraceae bacterium | reverse complement strand
GTCCTGTTTGTATCTTTTTGGGATCCATAGGTCGATTAAAAAAGACCACTTTATTTTCCAAGTGCTCCCGACCTAACAACTCCAAGGTATCTAGGCCGAATACTTCCACTATTTCTCCAGTTACTCCATTAGGACCCGTGCCTATTGTATTTCCAAGAGAAAGCGCATGAAGGCGCTTAGATTTATCTTCACCTTTAGTATAATCACCCCATCGAATACTGACCACCTCTTCTGGGCCACGAACCCATTTGGGGACCATACAGGGCTGTTTTTCTGTTCGAGTAACTAGAGATAGATTAGAAAGCACCTCATGGGTGTAGTCCACGGCAATTTCTGCATTTTCAGAGCCAGTAAGCCGTCCTCCTATGCTATCGGATAAGATAGAAAGCCAATGGTCACATTGCGCATTTTCCAAGGTGTGATCATAGATGCTTTTGATAAAAAAAGCATGATTATCTTGACTAAAGGAAGGATTGGAGCAGTAAATGAGTGCTAATAGTGTAATAACAAGTTTCATAATAGGCGCCTAATTATGCATTATCAGGAGGTCAAATAGGATCTGAAAAGACTAAAATCAGCTTAAAATCTAAGCTTAACACACGAGATTGTTCTTCTTTGTGATTTTTTTTGCCACACATAGGTAACTTTAGCGTTATTTAACGTCTAATTTGTAGAATCCCTTAAAAGTAACTCATTTTGATCAATCTGTTATATCCCTTATTATCAACTGATCTGAATAAAAAGGTCACCGATGAAGAGTTAGTAAAACTCTATTTGGAGACCCAAAATGTTGCTTATTTCAACCTGATATATAAAAGATATTCAGGTAAGATTTTTGGTAAGTGCCTGTCTTTATTAAAGCATGAAGATGAGGCAGAAGATGCAACACAGGATGTTATGATGAAGATTCTTCTCAACATGTCCAAATTTAGTGGCAGGAGTAGATTCTCTACATGGATATACTCCATAACTTATAACTACTGCATTGATTTTATAAGGAGGAAAAAGAAAGATCCAAGCATCTATGTAGATGATTTTCTAGATAATATGGATGTAGAGGATGATGTAGAAGACGCTTTCTTACTGGAAATGAATGTCAAAAGACTCAAAGTCATTCTAGAAGAGATACCTACTTCTGACAAGTCTATTCTTCTGATGAAGTATCAGGATGAAATGTCAATTAAAGAGATTGGCCAAATTCTAGATAAGTCGGAGAGTGCCATTAAGATGAAAATCAAAAGGGCCAAACAAAAATTTAAAAAGACGTATAACGAGAAATATTAATGATTGAGGGCGGTGATGAATATAATAGTTTTAAGGAGCTAGAGAAGGAACAAGAAGAGGCCTATGCTAAGAATATAGAAAAAGTGAAAAACAGCATAGATGGTAATCTTAGTGGACTTTCTTTCATTACTAACATAATAGATATTTACTTTGCAAAAATAGCGGCATACATGGTGGCAATGACTAAAGGCAAGTCATCAGATGACGACAACCAGAGTGAATAATATTATATAGCACCCCTAATCTGAATCAAATGTTACTTTTTTTCTGGCAACAGAATAGCGTATTACAAGACTTGTTATCAAGTTTTATAACCGGCGTTCCAAAATTCCTAACTGCCGTAGTGATAGCCATAATCGGCCTTATCATTGCGAAGATTCTCCAAAGACTGATCGAAAAAGCACTGCTGGCCGTCAATATTGATGTGCTAGGAGAGAAGCTTAATGAGATAGAGATCGTAGAAAAGTCTAAGATCAAATTAAAATTCAGCAAGATCCTCAGTAAAGTAGTGTACTACTTTTTGATACTATTTTTTATGGTAGCAGCAACTGATGTATTAGATATGCCAGCTGTTTCAGAATTGGTGCTTAAAATATTTAATCTTATTCCAAGTCTGATTGTCGCCATGATTGTCTTGGTAGTAGGTACCCTATTAGCTGATATGTTAAAAGGAGTGGTTCAGAGTGGTTTGACTTCACTAGGTATACCCTCAGCAAGAATGATAGCGACCTTTGTATTTTATTTTATGATGATAAATATTGTCATCAGTGCATTAACAGCAGCGCAAATAAATACAGAATTTCTATCCCAAAATATTTCTATCCTGATAGGCGGGGTGGTATTATCTTTTGCAATCGGGTATGGCTTAGCGTCACAATCGTCCATGTCTAACTTTCTAGCCTCTTATTATTCTAAGGGCAAGTTCGATATAGGAGATACGATAACGATTGATGGCGTGTCAGGGAAAGTAGTGGAGATAGATAAGTCTTCTATGATTATCATAGGAGAAAGCGGAAACAAAATTATATTCCCACTCAGTCAAGTAAGCAATTCAAAAATTGAAATACATAATTAAAACTTATTAACAAACAAATTTTTATAATGAGACATTTAAAACTACTATTTATAATGATCCTCTGCGCAGGTGTAATGCATGCACAGACACTGGATGAGTTGAAGTCTATGGCTGGAGACAAATCTGCGAGAGTTGCAGAACTGCAAGCAGAGATTGATGCTATCAATGGTGAGTTAGGTGGACTTGAATCACAAATTGATAAACTTTCAGGATGGAGAAAGGGATTAGGAGGAATCTTTGGACTTGATTTTTCAAATGCTAACAGATGGGGCGGTGAAGCTGTCATTCAGGCTGATGCCGAGGGCTCAATAAGGTCGTTAGGAATTGCTGGAGACATCTCAGGCTATCTACTCAAAGATACTGAAAAGACATTCTGGCACAACAACCTTAAAGTTATAGGAAATTACAAAGATTTAGATCTTGCAAGTGAAGATGCAACAGTAAGAGGAGATGATTTATTAGATCCGGTAAACAGAGTAGCTGATTTATTCAATATTTCATCTTTAGGAGGGTATAAACTTTCTGAAAAATTTGCAATATCTGCGATTGGTGATTTAAACACGACTCTCCTAGATGGTAACTTTTTCAACCCAGCTGTTATAGACTTAGGTATAGGAGCTACTTGGTTGCCTATAGATAACTTGACTGTATCATTATTTCCACTAGGATATAGTACGGTGATTAGAAGAGACGACCCGCTTGGTCTGGAAGGATCTGGTACTTTTGGTCTGAAGTACAAGGTTACTTATTTCGATGATATTGTTATCGCGGGTAAGCCATTTCACTGGGATACTAACCTTACAGGGTTCGTTCCATATTCAGAAACAGATAACCCCAATGCACTAGGTAACTCATACTGGCAGTGGCTGAACAATGTCAGCTTCCAAGTATGGAATGGAATTGGTGTTGGATTTGGTTTCGGGTTCAGAGAAGCTGATTTTCAGGCACTTGACGCAACGAGTGGAGATTCTCAACTACAGAGCTATACAACTTTCGGAATATCTTATACTTTATAAATATATAGCAATTAATTGCATTTTAAGGGCTTATGTTAAATACATAAGCCCTTTTTTTATGAAAAGCTATACATGATTTCTCTTTAGGATATATATATTTGATTCTTTACGCAGATAAGAGTGTTATGAATACAATCAATTATATATTTTCCATCAGTTTGTTGCTTTTTTCCTTATCTCTCGGGGCACAGGAACTAAGAACGCTAGAACAAATCAAGCTTGACCAAGAGGGAACCATCTCTCAGATGGCAGATTTGAAAGCCCAACTCAGTGCTTTAGAAGGCGTACTGGATACTTATGATAACGAGTTGGATCAGCTGGATGGGTGGCAAAAGGGTATCAATGGCCTTATAGGGTTTAACTTTAACAGAGCCTTCGGGTGGGTGGCAAATCCAAGCCCAAGAGCCTCCACTACCGCCTTTAGCCTCAATCTAACAGCCTTCGCAAATTATGGTAAAGGCAAATTTTTCTCCAATAATAGAGCCATTCTGACTGAGTCATGGCAGGATGTAGACCTGAGTGATGCTGACAGAGAACAGGAAGGTGATGGGTTATTTAATAACGGCATAGTGGATATCTTTAATATTTCTTCTCTATCAGGATATAAGGTAACCGAGACCTTTGCAATATCTGGACTAGTAGAATTCAATACCTCCATAGGTAACTTTATAAATCCAGGAACCTTTGATGTAGGTATAGGAGGGACTTGGATACCATCAAAGAACTTCACACTGACAATATTACCTATTAACTTCCATGTGGCTTTTTCTGGAATAACAGGCCTGTCAAATGATTTTGCCCTAGGTGCTAAGCTAAGAGCGGACTACTTCAATGAATTTAGAGTATATGGGAGAGACCTAACGTGGTCGTCTACATTAA
>CAZIMH010000277.1:0-4259 GCA_964540155.1 uncultured Saprospiraceae bacterium | reverse complement strand
ACTCTTGAGTATAAATTTGGCTCTGGCTATTTTAGGAATAAGTAACTCAGATAAGGCGAGGTATATATTGGAAACATGGTTACTATAAAATGAATATATCCTCTCTTGTTTTATCGACCAGATTAGCCAATATTTCTTGCTATTTGACTGGTAATTGTGCTGTCGTCTATTTTGTCATCCTCAGCCAACATAAAGGCTTTACTAAGTACGATTGAAAGACCTCTATCACCCTCAAAAGGGATAAATAGTTTATCTGTACTGCTAGTGGATCTGGAAGGCACGATACACAAGTATTGATCATTAGGCTCCATTAATATGTTTCCACTCCCAATGTGGATCTTATAACTCCTTAGCTTTCCTTGTACAATCAGGAACTTGCCCTTTATCTCAGACTTGTCCCTGATTTTTTTGAGCCTCGGTAGTAACTTCTCAAGAATGCCTTTCCTTGTCTTTGAAATTTCATTGAGATCCCCAAAAGAATAGGATTGCCAGTAATCTCTATATTCTTGTCGATCTCCATTATTATCCATCCACTGTGGGTCATTACCGACACTGCATACTCCCACAAACAGATCTACATCTCTCATAATCTCAGTAAATACCATTTTGGGCACATCGATAAGATCCATCGTCTTATCACTGGAATTTTTAAACTTCACTTGGTCAGTGGCAACATATAACCAGATGCCTGCATCATTGAAAGCCTCATCATGAGTCAGCTCGTCGATCCAGTACTCTGCCGTGATATTATGTTCTGGCAATATCTTAGAACAGACCTCATTATATCTTCCATCGTCATAAGCACCCATCAGAGAATACTTCCAGTCTCTAAGATTTGCTAGTGTATTGAATTGATGCTGTTTCAATATGTGTGCTGCCATCCTATTAGAATAAGATCTTGTATTGACCTCTGCATCTGTCAGAAGATATAATTCTCGGAACGCTT
The DNA here is from genome assembly GCA_964540155.1 of uncultured Saprospiraceae bacterium. Taxonomy (GTDB): domain Bacteria; phylum Bacteroidota; class Bacteroidia; order Chitinophagales; family Saprospiraceae; genus RFSX01. The sequence continues at coordinate 3,313 of CAZIMH010000277.1, read as the reverse complement.
GCTTTATAGGTTGTTTCCATTCCAGTTCCATCATCTTATTTCGCCATACTATAATCTCTTCTTCTGTTGCATTTACAGGATGCCATAATTTGACTTTTGTATCAGCATCAATCCAGTCGACAACTTTTCCATCTATTGTTTTCCACTTATCTTCTAAAAGGATACAATTAGCACTACGATCTCCAGTAAAGAAAGACCATATCAATTTTGATGTAATGGGATACACAAGTCCGTGATCTAGATAATACTTTTGGAATGACTCATAAGACCAAGTCCTATCTAGTATGTACTGATTGTCTATACGCTGTTTCTGCGCAGAAAACACTTTCTGTATTTCTTTAACTTCCTTCCGATCTCTTGCTAGTTTCTTTTTGAGGCTGGCTGTATTTTTAATTTTTGATGGAAGACTTTTCATCTGCGAGCCATCTGGTTTTATCCATTGTTGTACGACTTTAGTACCATTTAAACTGATGTTCAATTTATAATCATCATACTCTTGATTCTTTCCTCCTTTTGTCAACCCATATGCTGGGACAGCCATCTCCTTGAGCTCTTCTACAGATACATTATATTTTTTAGCACCCTCCAGAAGATACTTATCTATGGTTTTCTTCACATTGTTTTGTCGGACCTTGAGTTTAAGTCGAGAAAGTGCACCTAATCCATCTTTGCCTCTCATATTGCCTAAGACATATACACATGCATTTCCCACAGAGGCAGCCGCTGGACCTTTGCCAGGAATTTTATTGTAGGCATTAATTGCTAGTTGGGTCAATAACAATATGGTATCCTTATCAGAAAATCGGCGACAAGTCCATACAAGACCTTTTATAAAATTTTGACTAGAGTTGCATAAGTAAGTTATCTCTGTCCAGTCGCGTCGCGACCCATCCTCATATACGTGGAATCTTTCCATCTCTACTGGACGATATGCTATAGCTATACTCAGGAGTGCATGAGTTGATCTCCTGTATTTTTCTATGCCAATGGATTCGACTTGTTTGTCAAGTGAATCTGTAAATTTTGATTTAGGCTTGGAACCAGATACATTAGACATAAGTAAAAAAGCGTCATTATAGGTTGGCTCTTTATCGATGCATTGAGTGATGACTTTGTTCATTGCGGGACCCACATCCTCTTCTCTGAGCAGGAATTTTTTATCTGCTCCTCCTAGGATGGCCTCCAGCTTCTTAACAGACTTTCTCAAATCACTACCATAATGATGGTCATCCCCTATTTCTTTGAGTTCCTTCCATTGCAAGATCTTCTCGACATAAGATCTTAAGGCTTGACTAGGCTCGTTCTTCTTAAGATGATACTCTATTTGCTTTATGGAATAATTAAAAGGGAAACTTGATAGTTGGAAATAGAAATTTGAGTTGTTCTTAGATTCGTTATTCAGATCATTTATCTTGTCAAAAAGAGACATCCATTCTGCTTCGTTATAATTCAGCTTTCTTCTCAACATTCCAGAAAGTACAAGGCTTATAAGATGACTTCCATAAAAGAAATATTTACTACGGTCATAGCTTTCAGTCTGGCGGAGTTCCATTCCCTTTATTGATACAGTTCTATATTCATCTAGCAACAGAAGAACCAGTTCTTTCTGTTCTTCCATGGCCAGTTTCTTGATATCTTGATATGCAGATACACCACTGAAATCCTTGGTATAATAATATCTACCTGCGTTAACATGAATCTGTTCTAGGAGAGCACGGACCTCATTGCTAGGTTGATTTTTGTCTTTCTTTTTGAATATTCCAAACATCTTTCCTTTTTATCCCCCTACTAGCGGCGTCAACTTGACAAAAGAAACATCTGTAGATTCGCTGACAAGAAATTCTTGATCTAGTTCTTCTACTTGCTCATCTCCAACAAGTATGAAAAAACCATTCTTATTGAAAGCATCTAAGGCAACATAGATTTGCTTTTCTATATCTATAATGGGTTTCGATTTTTGATTGAGCCGTTGCTCAATATTTGACGGGACCACCAATCTCAATTCCATTGCATTATTCTCATACTTGATAACCTCTTCTTTAATCCTTGCAGCAATCAGTTCTTTGACAGTAATAGATTCTTTCTCAAATTTTAAAGCAATCTCATTTAGAATCTTGCCAGCAGCAGTTTCGTCTTTGATGGTCAATGTGTACATAAGTTCTATATTTAATTTTCTGGTTCAGAGAATTATGTAAATTATAAACTGGAAGAGAAATTCACAAGTAAATCTAGTAGAATCTTAGTAAGTATCACATTTGATCTGTGTTTGTTCTATATCCTCAACCAGATATCCCAGTTTTATATCGATTATTCTGCAATCACGGCTATCCTGATAATCTAGGTTTGTAACCTCGATTCCATTTGCTTGTCACCAAAAAAGTGCGATTTTCAGAAGTCCAATGTTTCTGAGATGCAAACGCCAACGAACAGATTACCTAATTACGAAAAGTGAAAAACCTCGATTCCATATGCTCGTTATGAAGAAGTGCGAACAATGAAGGCCAAGTGTATTTTGGTTGTAACCCCAGACAAACGGACTGCACTATGTCTGGTATCTAAAACAACTAGGTAAAGTTAAAATTGATATGTTACTATATAGGATTTAGTCAAGCGTAGTTTAATCGAGATTGAAAACCTCGACTATTGTTTCTTCTGTTTATGATCGATTCAGATTCTAATTCCGCAAAACTGTGAACAAATTGATAGTAATTATTATTAGAACTATTGCACCAAGGAATAAAAAACTAATTTTGAAATAGGCATTCCCGTCTTTATAAGTATATCCACAGTGAGGACAATTATTTGCTTTAGAACTTATTTCTCTTTGGCACTCTTTGCATTTTATTAGACTCATAAGTTGTTATTTGATTCATTGAAATTATTTTCTTAAGCTTCCTAATCAATACAGTCTCTTCTATATTATCCATGTAGCTATTGTATGTTAGGTTTTCGCGATGTTCACAGTATTTATTGAACTGTTCCCATGATTTAATCTTCGTCAACTTCATGTTGAGATAATTTGAACATGTCTATAGTAGACACCCCACATTAGTAGACATTAATATACTATATTTTGCATTACAAACAAATGCCTTATGTTGCATGCTTATAGTATAGAGTCATCCTGTTCGAGTTTATTTAATCACTTTTCCAACCTGACCTTACAGAGAATTCTCCGTGCTCGGATTAGGCAAGTATTACAGATCTAAATTGCAAACCCAGATGAATCACGTTCGTCGAGACTTGTAGTCTCCCTTTTGCTTGTAATGAATAAAAGTTTACAACCCCACCCACCAAGTCACTCAAGAATCAA
>CAZIMH010000276.1:0-4282 GCA_964540155.1 uncultured Saprospiraceae bacterium | reverse complement strand
ATATCATAGAGCGGTTAGAAAAAGTCAGTGATGACAGAATCTACAGAGTAAAGGATGCCTTACGATTGGGTGTACCTGTAAAGTCCGTCCATAAACTCACTAAAATAGACCCATGGTATCTTAAGCAAATCAAGCAACTCGTAGATTTGGAACATGAATTAGGGAAGTACAACATCCCTGAAGACATTCCAGAAGCATTCATGAGAAAGCTTAAAGTAAACGGCTACTCTGATGCACAGATTGCTTGGTTAATGCGAATAGAGGAAGACGCAGTAACGAAATACAGAAAATCTATAGGCATCGTAAGAACTTACAAGATGGTAGATACCTGCGCTGCTGAGTTTGAAGCACAAACGCCATACTTCTATTCTACTTTCGATAGTGAAAATGAGAGCATCCCTTCAGACAAAAAGAAAATAGTCGTCCTCGGCTCCGGACCGAATAGAATAGGTCAAGGCATTGAGTTTGACTATTGTTGTGTGCACGGTGTACTGGCTATTAAGGAAGCAGGGTATGAATCCATCATGATTAATTGTAACCCAGAAACAGTATCTACTGACTTTGATATTGCTGACAAATTATACTTCGAACCTATCTACTGGGAACACCTACAAGAAATTCTGGACCTAGAAAAACCTGAAGGTGTCATCATCCAATTAGGAGGACAAACGGCACTCAAGCTGGCAGAAAAAATAAGAGCTGCAGGATATAATATAATCGGAACAGATTATGACAGTATGGACCTTGCAGAAGACAGAGGCCGATTCTCTGACTTACTAAAAGAATTAGATATCCCGTATCCTAGGTATGGTGTGGCTAAGGATGTAGACAAAGCGATAGATATAGCGAACGAAGTAACCTATCCAGTACTTGTCAGACCTTCCTATGTTTTAGGTGGGCAGCGAATGCGAATTGTGATTAATGATGATGAGTTAGAAAGACATGTGCTTAGCATTTTTAAACATCTCCCTGAGAACAAAGTCTTAATAGACCAGTTTCTAGAAAGAGCAAAAGAAGCAGAGGTAGACGCCATCTGTGATGGGGATGATGTGCTTATAATGGGTATCATGGAGCACATAGAGCCGGCAGGCATCCATTCAGGAGACAGTTCCGCAGTGCTTCCTACGTACTCCCTATCTGATGATGTTCTAGATCAGATGAAGCGCTACACCCATAAACTTGCCAAAGCGCTAAACACAAAAGGACTGATCAACATACAGTTTGCGATCAAGGATGAGAAGGTATATGTTATAGAAGCCAATCCAAGAGCTTCTAGAACGACGCCTTTCATCGCCAAAGCTTATAAGGTGCCTTTCCTTAAAATCGCCACTCATATAATGCTTGGTCATAAGAAACTTAAGGACTTTGATGTTCAGAAGAAGTTGGAAGGGTACGCTATTAAGGTGCCAGTATTCTCATTTAATAAGTTTCCTAATGTGGACAAGCAGCTCGGACCTGAAATGAAGTCAACAGGAGAGGCTATCAGATTTATCAAAGATTTAAATGACCCATTCTTTAGAAAGCTAGATAAAGAAAGGAGTATGTATCTCTCTCGATAATTAAGTTAAGCTCTTACAAGATAGCTTCTGGTTATTCATGTTTGAAAACCTTCTGTACCATACTACCTTCCTCAGTCAGGATCTGAAAAAGGTATATGCCTGCTGAATAAGCTGATAGGGATAATTCATTTTCGCCAGTCTGCAAAGTTTGCTCACTTACCAACCTTCCTTGATTATCCAATATTCTAAGCGTAGCTGTCGAAATATCATCGAGATTAATCATTAGATAATCCACCGTAGGGTTAGGATAAATCTGGATGTCCTGCAAAGCATTAGAATCTTCAGTAGATGTAACGATGTTCACATTGACTGGAACTCGGATAGAAGAACATAGACTCCCATTTGGCAGAATAACAACAGACTCAACCCAAAACATCGTATCTGAAGATACATTTACGATAAGGGTACTGGTGTTACTAAGTAATTGACCACCCACTTCTGTATCCCACCAAGCCACTATATCTCCATCTGCAAAAAGTGTAACGGGACCAGCAGATGAGATGGTAACATCCTCTGCTTCTGGTGGTGGCGCCGCAAACTGACTGATGGTGACAGTATCTGTACTAACTACATTTCCACACAAATTTGTATACGTGGCAAAATAATCTCCAGGTTCTCTAACAAAAAGCATTGGGTCTGAGCTACCTGTATTCCACAGCAAATTTGGATTGGGTTCGACCTCTATATAAAGCCCTGAGCCTTCGCAAAAGAATGTTCCTCCAGGTGTCAAGATATTAAGTAACTCCGCATCTGATTGTAATTCAAATGGCCGAGACATAGCGGTACAGCCATTGGCATCAGTTACCGTAACATTGAAGAAGCCTGCTTCACTCACTGTTATTTGTTCAGTGACTTCGCCATTAGACCATAGATATTCTGAAAAGCCTCTAGGAGCCGCAATAGTGGTTGTCATAGAATCACATAAGAAGGTAGGTCCCAATACTTCCATAAATACAAATTCCAAGGCGCAATTATTTTCATCAACAAAAATTCTGCTATCTATCGCTGGCTGGACTATAACGGTACGTGTGCCTGAAGGCCATGTCACAACCAAGCTATCTACCTCAGTTGATTCCCCTAGACCAAAATGCGTATTCAGTGTACTCATCGGTCTCCACGACTGAGTCGCTCTTACTTCACGTATCTGTTTTCCCCATTCGCCATAAATTTCTACTCGGGAACCTAATCCATTAACATTGTTTTCTACGCCACCTCTTAAATTGACAGTCAGGAAGTGATTTATTTTAGGTGTAGTATTCATCCACATTCTATCACCGAACACCATATCTACATACCCGTCATCATTAAGATCACCAAGTGCACTTGCCTCTCCTACATCACCTATCACTCTAAATGACCCACCCTCATTTAATACCATTACTTGTGGGTTATTGATTATAATATCGATGAAACCATTATTGTCAAAATCTGCGGCTAAGGCTTCTGTTGCATTGACTGGGCTCACGGGCAAACCTGATCCTACAATTTCATCTATATATGTTCCATCGCCTTGATTCACAAGATATCTATTGGCACCAGTATGATTCACTACAAACGCATCAAAATCCCCATCATTATCAAAATCCTCGAACAAGGTTATCCAAGATTGTTCGTTATCATCCAGCCCAATCTGAGCAGCTACTTCTGTAAACTCTCCCTGGCCATCATTATTATACATAAGATTTGTCCTGGCAATGTCTCCTGCAGGCGCCGATTGTACACACTTTGATATATGTAAATCTGTATCGCCGTCATTATCATAATCCACAAATGTAGATACATAGTTGCCCGGCAGGTCAGCTGGTGTTTCTAATAGTGTCTGGTCTAACGTGAGGAAACCAGTGCCATCATTTCTATAAGGGTGATTTTGGTTGGTGTCATGACAAATGAAAGCGTCTAGATCGCCATCATTATCTATATCAGCGATAGAAGACCTTTGCGGTATGATAAATTCAGATCTATAATCTTCTCTATAGAAACTACCATTGTTATCAGCGTACACGAATGACACAGCTGACTGGTCACCTAAAATCATATCATTAAATCCGTTGGCGTCCAAGTCTCCTACGGCTATACTCCAGAATGGAATGGCTCTCATCTCCATATTAATTCTGCGATCTCTAAACTGTCCGTTGGCTTCTTGATAGCTTATCACAATTAAGTCATCCACTACTCTAACTATATCGTCCAGATAGTCACCATTCATATCTGCGACACAGTTATTTATGGAGCCTACACTATTCTCAGATATGCTGATTTCATCAAAGGATACTTGAGCTATACCTGAAATGGGGGCTAGGAAAAGACTCAATAAAATTCCTGCAATGATGAGAATAGGTTGCAGTGTTATCACGTATTTAGACGTCATGATTTTTAGTTAATTCAAGCGAACACAGTAAATAAATCTACTAAAAGAACGATCAACATGCAGCGTTAGCTGCACAAAAAAATTCCCTTTGCAAATGTTGTAAAGGGAATTTAGATTAAAGATGTCTTAGAAAACATCTTACTTTGTTTATTTATGTTAATTCTTATCTAGGAAAGACAAAATCTGCACTAATATTTTTCACAAAATCTCTTAAGCTAGCATCGTCGAACTTATCCAAATTGACAAACTTCCATGTCAGTCCTTCGTCCTGTGACACCGCTAATAAGTTAGACCATGCTTCTACTTTCTTTGAGTTAAGGTCCAAGAAATACTTAATAGGAACGACACACTGCAT
>CAZIMH010000275.1:0-4287 GCA_964540155.1 uncultured Saprospiraceae bacterium | reverse complement strand
ATGGATTTGATATGGAGTGATGAGTTTGATGGTGCTAGCCTAGACTCAGAATTCTGGACTCACGAAAGAGGAAATGGATATAGTGGATGGGGAAATAATGAACTCCAGTTTTATCAATCCACGAATACGAGTATGGTGGACGGGAATCTTGTTATTACAGCAAGAGAAGAACCATTCGGTGGGTTTAATTATACGAGTTCTAGAATCATTACGGAAGACAAGTTTGAGTTTCAGTATGGCCGTGTAGATATTAGAGCCGTGATACCTGAAGGGCAGGGCATCTGGCCCGCACTATGGACACTAGGCGCTAACTTTAGACAGGTAGGCTGGCCAAGGTGTGGTGAGATGGATATCATGGAGTTGGTAGGACATAGACCAAGTACCACACATGCTACAGTGCACTATGCTGGTCCTGGTGGTGAGTTCCTTAATACAGGAAATGAGACGAATATCAACGGAAAATTCTCAGAAGAGTATCACGTATTCTCTATGATATGGTCAGAAAACGACGTGAGATTCCTGGTAGATGATAGACAATACCATAGAATTTCCCCGAGCATTATAGGTTCGCAAAATGCTTATCCTTTTAATGCTCCATTTTTCTTCATCTTCAATGTAGCGGTAGGCGGAAACTGGCCTGGCTCTCCAGATGCCACGACGTTCTTCCCTCAGAATATGATTGTAGATTACGTCAGGGTTTTTCAAGACCAGTAATCATCGTATCGGTAAAGGGAGGCCGAATGGGCCTTTATGTTCAATCTGTTGCAGCTTGTGGGTCGAAGGAATTTGAGCGCTTGACGAAAATTCAGCATCTTTTGCCTAATTAGCTAATTCTTTATATCAAAGTTAGCAGTGTATCTTTGAGTATCTGCTTATCTAAGCTACTGATATGAGAATCTTATTATCTATTATACTGGCAGGATTATTAGGCATTGCTATCTGGCAAGGCAAGCTGTTGCATAGAGTGACTGTAGAGACCAATGAAGCCAAATATGACTTCGCAGAAATCAACAAGATAAACTATGGCCTATTTAATATCGACTTATGGAAGACGAGGATATTTGGCATCATAGAAAAGAAAGCCGATAGTTTCAATTTCGATGCGAAAGACCTACAAGGTTTCCAAGGCCAAATAGAAGATTATCTCTATGGGCTGCACAAGGATTTTATAGAATCCGGAAAGTTGGTAGAGATGTTCATGGATAAGGATCAGCAGGACAACAAGTTGGTCGGCCTGTTCATGGGACTCTTTAAAGGAAATATAGAGAAGCAGGTAGAAAATCTGGATTTCAAAAAGAAGATTCCAAGCATTGCAGCTCAGATGATGAAGGAATTTGAAAAGAAGATCCCTGAAATGAAAGAGCAGATTACAAAGCAAATCAGTAACATGCTGGTAGAGGAAGCTTCAGGCAGTCTTGTAGATAGGAGAGATGTCATCTATAAGAAATATGAAGTTGCCACCCTAGAAGAGACCAATGAAAGTATTAGGAGCCAAGTGGAAGCATCAGATGCCATTATTAGCAAGCATATCAAATACATTCTTGGCGCTTTAGGACTAGCCATTGTTATACTATTAGTGACAAGACGACAACTCATATTTAAATGGGCGATGGTATGGTTGACCTTGGTATGTGTTGTCTTTTTGGCCTTGGGTCTATTCTTGCCTATGATTGACTTGGATGCTAGACTTTCCGATGTGGACTTGCAGCTATTAGGGGAGCAAATTCACTTTGATGAGCAAGTCATGTACTTCCAGAGTAAGTCTATTACAGATGTGACTCGAACCTTATTAGAAGGGCGGGGTTGGGACCTTAAGCTAGTAGGAATACTCATATTGTTATTCAGTATTGTACTGCCATTTCTAAAGATGATACTGACGACAGCTTACCTCTTTATAGAAAGGGCCCAGCAATCCAAACTTGTACAGACAGTCATATTCTACCTAGGAAAATGGAGTATGGCGGATGTCTTTGTCGTGGCCATTTTTATGTCCTATATCGGCTTTTATGGCTTGCTTAACTCCCAATTGGGCGCCATGGCAGGCTCGTCAGAAACGATGACCATAGAAACAGTGAATTATTCGAAGTTTTCACCTGGCATCATCTTTTTTACCATGTACTGTATATTCTCCATAGTCCTCAGTATGCTCATCCATCGACGTAAGTGGAATCATTCTAAATAAGACAGGCTGTATCTATTTTACACTGTGATGACAATTAGACATTGACTTACACCTATTTTTGGTGCAATGGCCTTATTGACCCATTATAAAGTAATTACAGTCACACACCACCATCTTAATGTGAATGAGATCGGTCACTTCTTTCTGCGTGGTGAATCCAAAGATGAGAAGTCAGAGAATCTAAAGCGCATTCAGGAGAGGTACGATATCAGTGATTGTATGTACCTGGAGACATGTAACCGGGTGACATTTGTAATGTATGCTGATGATTTTGATAGTCATAGCCAGCTAAGCCAATTCTTTATGGCTGTCAATCCCAATTTGGAAGCACAAACCCTAGCGAATATCAGAAATTTTGTTACTGTCTATGAGGGAGAAGCTGCCATCAAGCACGTATTTGAATTGACTTCTTCTATGGACTCACTGGTTGTAGGGGAGAGAGAGATATTTAGACAGTTTAGAGAGGCTTATGAATGGTCCAGGGCGCAGGGGCATGTGTCTGATAATCTTCGCTTGCTAGAGAAAGCGACAGTCAGAACGGCAAAGAGGATTTATCATAATACGAAGATTGGAGAAAAGCCCTTGTCAGTCGTATCGCTCGCTTTATCTGCTCTGATGAAGACGGATGTGCCAAGACACTCCAAAGTATTATTGGTAGGCGCAGGAGAGACAAATGCACTTGTAGCAAAGTTTCTTAAGAAGTACGAGTTCAGTGACATTAAAATATACAACAGAAGCTTGCACAATGCAGCGGAGTTATCTGAAGAGATAGGCGCTGAAGCTTATCATATCCATGACTTGACTAAGGTCAAAGGGAAGTTTGACATCATGTTTGTTTGCACTTCAGCTTCAAAGGCAATAATAGATGTGTCACTGTATAAGCAGATGCTAGCAGGAGATACTTCAGAGAAAGTGATTATCGATTTGGCAGTGCCACGCAATGTTACCGCTGAAGTCGTGAGTGATTTTAATGTGAGACATATAGATATAGAAGATCTCAAAAAATTGTCAGAGGAAAATCTTGAATTCCGTAAGTCCGAAATGGAGAAGGCCAGACCAATGATACAACAAGAAGTCGTCGCCTTTAATCAATTGTTCAATGAGCGACAGATAGAGAAAGCCATGTCTCATATCCCTTCTGAAATTTCAGCCGTAAAGCAAAAAGCCCTTCAGTCCGTGTTCAATAAACGGATAGATGACCTAGATGATGATGCCAAAGCACTGGTGCTGGAGATGATGGACTACATGGAGAAGAAGTGTGTGGCAGTACCTATCAAATTGGCTAAGCAGCTATAGATTTCCCTTTACAATATTTTACCTAGAAAATGGTCTATGTGATCAGCATAGAACAACGGGATATTTAATATATCATCGGTTAACTTCAGATTCTTATTCGAGATTCTAATTCTTATCGGCGGCTCATATCTTTCCTTGAATACAGAGAGGCTTTTGGCTTTAGTTCGGCTGCCTGATTTTACTTCTACTGGTATACAATGTCCATTAGGTGCTATAACGAAATCTACTTCTGCCTTGCCTTGTGAAGTCCAATAATATGGCGCATCTCGATACAATTTATTCAGCACGGAGGCCACATAATTTTCAGCCAAGGACCCTTTGTATTCTGTAAATAGTTTATCTCCTTGTAAGTAGGTGCTTGGATTCAAACCAGAATAGCGCATCAGTAGCCCCGTCTCGAAAGCATATATTTTGAATGAAGTAAGGTCTTCATATGCTTTCAGAGGAATTCTTGCCTCCTCTATCTTAGATGTTTTAATGACAAGTCCAGATTCTACCAACCACTGGAGGGCGGATTCATATTCTCTGGCTCGGGCTCCTGACTTGATGACCTTGTAGAGAAACTTATTGTTTTCCTTAGCGAGCTGAGAAGGTAGAGAATTCCAGATTTGTTGTATTCTGGTAGATGTTGTTTTCTCTGCATGCTTGACAAAATCCAATTGGTAGGCTCTAAGTATCTGCTCTTGAACTTCTATGGCCTCTTCTATATTCTTTGATTGATTATAAGTGACAGCTACTTCCGGCATTCCTCCAAAGAGGACATATTCTTTCCATATCATCGTCAGCGGATGGAAGAAGGCATCTGGTAT
>CAZIMH010000274.1:0-4303 GCA_964540155.1 uncultured Saprospiraceae bacterium | reverse complement strand
TGCAACCTTTCAGAAGGCCTCAAATTCCAACCAGGACTCAGAGTAGAGACCGACTGCCAGACTTGTAACTATACCCAACTTCGTATGAATGGGTTGGCGGGAGGCTACTCACAGATACTCATTAATGGTAGACCGATTTTTAGTCCGCTGACGGGCTTGTATGGGCTAGAACAACTGCCAGCCAATATGATAGACAAAATAGAAGTCGTCCGTGGTGGTGGCTCTTCTCTTTATGGCTCTAGTGCTATTGGAGGTACAGTCAATGTCCTAACTAAAATACCTACAGACAATAGTTATGAACTCGACTACACCTACCAAAACATAGAAGGACAGACTGGTGACAATATACTCAGTGGCAATGCGACCCTTGTATCTGAAGGCGGTCGATCCGGTATTTCATTTTTCATGAATCACAGGAACCGCGGTTTCTATGATGCCAATGAAGATAACTTCTCTGAAATACCTCTACTAAGAAATACATCGTTAGGAACGAATTTCTTTTTTCTTCCGAATGACAATCAAAAATTGGAATTCAGTCTCAGTAACATCAATGAATACCGACTAGGTGGAGAAATGAGGACAGACATTCCAGCACACCTGACGCTACAATCAGAAGAAAGAAATACCAGCGTATGGCTAGGCAGTGCTGATTATCAAATCAACTTTAATCATGGCAATAGTTCACTCATAAGCTATGCTGCGTGGCAAAATACAGACCGTACACATTACACGGGGATACAACCAGATGAGGGTACAGAAGCTTTTGAAAGTTTTATAGCCAATCCACCCTATGGCACCTCAGATGTAAGCACCTATAATGTCGGAGTACAACTTAATCATGCCTTGAAGTCATTTATTTTCGGTGAGAATATCCTGACACTGGGTACGGAATATGTCTATGACTCGGTTCTAGATGACATTCCCGCTTATAACTATCTGATAGATCAGACAACCAAAAATCTAGGGGTTTTTGTACAAAGTGACTGGGAGCTATTGCCACAGTTAAATATTCTATCAGGCGTTAGAATGGATAAGCACAACTTGTTGGACAAGGTCTTATTCAGCCCGCGAGCCTCTTTACTTTATAAATTAGGAGCGACCACGCAGTTCAGAGTCAATTACGGAACTGGATTCAGAGCGCCACAAGCCTTTGACACAGATCTACACATCGCTTTTGCGGGAGGCGGTATTTCGAGAGTAGCGCTTTCTCCTGACCTTATAGAAGAGAATTCTAAAAGTTATAGTGCCTCTATTAATTATGACAAGGTAACAGAAGATTGGGTTGCAGGATTTACCTTAGAAGGATTTCACAATAGATTAGAAAAGGCGTTTGTCCTTCAGCCTGTGGGGGAAGATGCGTTTGGAGAATTGTTCGAAAAGCAGAATGGTGAGGGTGCCACAGTCCAAGGCGTCACCTTAGAACTAAGAGCTAACTACAACCGAAAAATTCAACTTGAAAGTGGCTTCACCCTTCAGACAAGTCAATTTGATTCGCCAGTCCAGTATATAGATGAACTAGAAGGAATCAGAGAATTTGTCCGCACACCTAACGACTATGGATATGCGATTCTGACACTTACGCCAAATAAGCAATGGAACGCGACCTTAAACTATATTTACACAGGGACTATGAAAGTCCCACATTTTGCAGGAGCTCCCAACCAATTGCGCGATGAGATTATCACCACAGAAACTTTTTCTGAACTGAGCTTACGATTAGCCTACAATCTTAAGCTAGAGAAGCTCGGTAATAACCTAGAGCTCTACGGCGGTATAAGAAACATCTTTAATGATTACCAAAATGACTTCGATATTGGAAAGAATAGAGATAGCAATTTTGTGTATGGGCCTGCACAGCCAAGAACTTTTTATTTAGGGTTGAAAGTGAGATCCTAGATTCTACGCTTTATGAAACTATGTAAGCGTACAAATTTATATTAAGTGGCATAGCGCTAGAGGGCAGCATTCTCTTAAAACAATTGTCAGAATCAGGATTCTCAGGATGAGAGGATTTTCAAGATTTACCGTTTTCATACCTAGCTCATATCGTATCATAAATAACCATCAGCGCATAATGACTGCACGGTAATTCTTAAAATTGTGAAGAAATGAAATAGTGAGTGTGGACTGTGGAGGATTGCCTTACTGAAGGAGACTAAATAAGAACAGGGTACTGTCGATAAAATCGAAGCACCCTGCATAACCCCAAAAAACCAATTGAAAACAATTCTCTTTAATCAACTAATATAATGGAAAAAAACAGAGTGCCCTTTTTTGCAAAATAGCACCCTGCATAACCCCAAAAAACCAATTGAAAACAATTCTCTTTCTATTTCAACCGATAAAAGTGGAAAAAAACAGAGTACCTAATAGCACTCTGTAACCCCAAAAAACCAATTGAAAACAATCTATCTTTCAAATTCTTCTCACTTCGAGAAGAACTATGTTTTATCTCTTTAAATCGATTTTAGAACCGACCTTTGAACTTTAGACTGAATAAAACAGTATTGGTCACATTTTTTTAACAATTTACTTTTTTGATGTATAATTCATTGATAATGTGTGTATTATGAAGATAAAGAAGGTGTTTTCGTGTAGTAATTGTGGTGCAAATTTTAGCAAGTGGGAGGGTAAATGCGCCAGTTGTGGAGAATGGAATTCTTTGCAGGAAGAAATGGTGCAAAAACTAACGCCAAAAGAGCAAACAAAGCATATATGGAGAGAAGCGCAGCGTACTGCACCCAAGCCTGTCAAAATTCAGGAGATTAAGCAACACCAACAAACAAGAACAATCTTGTCAGATGGTGAATTAAACAGAACACTCGGCGGCGGGCTGGTACCAGGCAGTATAACACTGATAGGAGGTGAGCCAGGCATAGGGAAGTCTACACTTCTACTCCAATTAGCACTCAAAAGTCCACTTAATGTATTGTACGTATCTGGAGAAGAATCGCCACAGCAGATTAAGATGAGGGCTGAGAGAATAGGAATAGAAAACAAAAATTGTCACATCCTTTCTGAAACGAACCTTAATGACATACTGAAGCAAGGCCTAGCGCTTAATCCGCAGCTCCTAGTGATAGACTCTATACAAACCATCACCTCACCCAGAGTAGAATCCATGGCAGGAAGCATATCTCAGGTAAGAGAATGTACTTCAGACCTACAATCATTTGCCAAGGAAAACGCCATTCCTGTAATGATTATCGGCCATATTAATAAAGAAGGCTCTATTGCCGGCCCTAAAATTCTAGAGCATATAGTGGATACGGTACTGCTGTTTGAGGGAGATAGGAATCATATATACCGGATACTTAGGACCAAGAAAAACAGATTTGGATCCACGGAGGAGATTGGCATTTATGCGATGGAAGCTACTGGACTGAGACAGGTCGCCAACCCTTCTGAACTGCTGCTAAGCCAAAGCGATGAATCCTTCAGTGGGAGTACGGTGGCCACGACTATAGAAGGCATGCGTCCGATGCTTATAGAAACGCAGGCACTAGTGAGTCAGGCGATTTATGGCAATCCTCAGCGATCTAGTACCGGTTTTGACCTTAGGAGACTAAGTATGTTACTCGCTGTGCTGGAAAAAAGGGCGGGCCTATTCTTTGGTCAAAATGATGTTTTTCTCAATATTGCTGGCGGACTCAAAGTACAAGACACTGCTGTAGATTTCTCTATTATCGCCTCCCTCATATCCTCATTACATAATATTCCTGTAAGCGGAAAGGTATGTTTCGCAGGAGAAATAGGATTGACGGGAGAGGTGAGAGCTGTTAATCGTATAGAACAACGTATAGAAGAAGCGGGGAGGCTGGGTTTCGAAGCGATGTACTTGTCTAAGTATAATCTTAAAGGCATCAGTAAAAAGCCTAAAGGCATCGAGCTATTTCCTGTGAGTAAAATAGAGGATTTGGTGTCTATGCTCTTCTCATAGAGGCTATATTTACAACATGAATTTTCTTTTCCTTAAGAGCTTGCACCTGATATTTATGGTTGCATGGTTTGTGGGTCTCTTCTATCTGATACGTCTCTTTGTGTATCATGTGGAAGCCTTGGATAAGCCAGAGCCAGACAAGTCGATACTAGTAGGCCAGTATCATATAATGGAAAAGAGACTTTTTCGCATTATAATGAAGCCAGCCATGATACTCACTTGGGTTTGTGGAATTTCGCTGATTGTAATCAGAGGAATGGAATATTTTCAGGCCAATCATTGGCTGCATGCGAAGTTAGTCCTGGTATTCTTATTATCAGGCTACACCGAATATGCAGGCAAAATGATAGGCAAGTTACAGTC
>CAZIMH010000273.1:0-4310 GCA_964540155.1 uncultured Saprospiraceae bacterium | reverse complement strand
AAAGTCGAACGGGAAACAAAATTCTAGGCTCAACCCATTTCTTAACGCTAACTCAACTTTAAATAGCTAAACAAGCGCCAAACTCCTCCTTACAGTCGTCAAACAACGGCCATTGTTTTTAACGCCATTTAAAACCTCCTTAGCTAAAATGGCTAAAGGCCGTCCAATCAACTACCAGCAATAAAAATCGTGCAATCTAAATGGTCTATTCAAATTATTTTTTAAATCGAAGAAAATTAATTACTTAGAAGAAAGCGATTTGGATATTATTTTTGCAATATGGAAAAAGTGTATGATACGGTTATAGGGTTAGAAGTACATGTACAGCTGAATACGGTAAGTAAAGCATTCAGCAGTGATCAAAATTTATTTGGCAGTTCTCCTAATCAGAATATCCATCCAGTGAGTATGGCGTTACCTGGCGCCTTGCCCTGTGTCAATAAATCCATGGTAAGTAAAGCTGTCAAACTTGGGCTGGCGCTGAATAGTAAAATAAATACTAAATCTTCATTTGACAGAAAACATTATTTCTATCCAGACTCTCCTAAGGGTTATCAGATAACACAAGATTCCAACCCAATACTAATCGGAGGAGAGCTTACCTTCCCTACTCAAGGTGAAAAGAAAAGTATTAGAATCCATCATGTGCATATGGAGGATGATGCTGGAAAATCCATACATGACTTGCATGAGAGTCATTCTATGATAGACCTGAACCGATCTGGTACGCCATTATTGGAAGTAGTGACAGAACCTGACTTCTCCTCTGGACAAGAGGTAGCGGACTTTCTATCCTATTTCCAAATTCTTCTGCGTTACATTGCTATTTCGGATGCCAATATGGAGGAAGGTTCATTACGATGTGACTGCAACGTATCAGTCAAAAAAGAGGACGTAAAAAAACTAGGTACTAGATGTGAAATAAAAAATATCAATTCAAAAAAATTTGCCAAAACAGCGATTGAATATGAAAGTCGTCGCCAAATAAAAATGCTAGAAAAAGGAGAATCGATTACACAAGAAACCAGACTGTTCGATTCTAAAAATGGGCAAACTTTCTCCATGAGAAAAAAAGAAGACGCATTGGATTACAGATATTTTCCTGATCCGGATTTGCCAAGCATCGCCATCTCAGAAGATGAGATATCTAAAGCAAAGTCTGAAATAGATTTCTTGCCTTGGACAGCCTATGAGGCACTGGTGTCTAGAGGTGTCAGTGCACAATCAGCTCACGAGTTGACGACAGATAAAAATCATGCTATATACTTTATCACCCTCAATCATTATTTATCTCAGCCTAAGTTAGTAGCAGATTTTATTATCAATCAGATTATACCTAGATGGCCAGAAATGGCTCAAATGAATCACCATGAGGCCATGGATGCCTGGGTCAGCTTGTTAACTTTAGTCCATAAAAAAAAGATAAGCCCTTCAGCATCCTACCCTATTCTGATACCTCTAATTATAGACAATCCTCATCTTGATGTAGTAGAAGAAGCAGAAAAACAAAATCTAATTCTGGTCGAAAGTTCGGAGGCGGAAGTAATCTCCTTTTGCAGAGCTATATTAGATGCCCACCCAAATAAGGTCGCTGCATATAAAAAAGGGAAACTTGGATTGATTGGGTTTTTTATGGGTCAGGCAAAAAGAACGTCAACAAGTTATTCACCTCAAATTCTTCAAGAAACGTTCAAAAAAGAATTATCAGAAGAGTAACCTATTAATTAATTCAATTCGATAGCAGCGTGGCAGGTCTTTATATCTCTCTCATCATTGGATGCAATGATGACAGTCTTATCTTTTGTATACCTATTCATCATCTCCTCAAACCAAGCTTTTTTACTCTCATCCAAAAATGAAGTTGGCTCATCCATTAGTAAAATAGGTACATCCATAATGAATGCCATCCCAAGTGACAGTCGTTGCTTCATGCCGGAAGAGAAATGCCTTATTTGTTTGTTTTTTAGTTTGACAAAGTCGGTCAACTCTAGAAAGTCATCTAGGTTATCTAGTAGAAGAGGTTTGAATATCTTGTAATGATTAAATAGTTCAGCTATGCTCAGCTCTTCATCCAGTTCAGCATAAGCAGCAGTAATAGCACAGTACTTATAGATGTCATCTCGGTCTATATTCTTACCCTCGTGATGATATATAATTCTACCCTTACTAGAAGATAGATAACCACTGATTATCTGAAGTAAGGTTGACTTGCCACTTCCATTAAGACCGATAATAGATACGTTTTGGCCGTCAGAAATATGAGTAGATACACCTTTCAGAACCCATCCAGAAGTATACCTTTTCCAGATATTATCAAGCGTGAGGTCCATAAAATTTAATCTGTAATAAGGCTGTTAAATCCACGCATAAGGCCATTCTCCGATTTATGGATAAATTCTACAATTTCGGTTTTCTCTTCACTGCCTGGCATTGCTTTGTCTATGTGTTCTAAGGCTTTAGACATGGACCATCCCTTGATAAACAAGATTCTATAAATGTCCTGTATTCTATCTATGCGTTCCTTGGAAAAACCTCTTCTTTCCAGGCCAATTCTGTTGACCCCTACATAGGAAAGTGGTTCGCGGGCAGCCTTTACATAGGGTGGAACATTTTTCCTTACAAGGCTACCGCCAGTGATGTAGGTATGGTCGCCTATATTGACAAACTGCTGGATAGCTGTCATCCCTCCTATAGAGACATAACTTCCAAGGATGACATGCCCAGCAAGATTTACTGCATTGGCGATGATGCAATTATCCTTGACATGACAATCATGCGCCACATGCACATAAGCCATTAATAGTACATTATTTCCGACTATGGTTTTACCGTACGCTTTAGTTCCTTTATTCACAGTGACAAACTCACGAATAAGCACATTATCTCCTATAATTGCTTTCGTGGGTTCGCCTTTATACTTTAAGTCTTGAGGATCTGCACCGATGACAGCACCAGGATAGATTTTAGTATTCTTACCTACAATGGTTCCTGAGTATAGCACTGCATTAGACATGATTATAGAACCGTCACCCACTTCTACACCATCATCTATATAGGCAAAAGCTTGTATAGTGACATCTGTACCAATTTTAGCATTAGGGTGTATATAGGCTTGTGGTGAGATAGCACTCATAGTCTAGTTGGTTCTATTTGTTCAGCTATCCTAAGGATAATCAGGATTCTGATTTGGTTTTCTTACTAATCTGAGCAGTTAATTCTCCTTCAGATACAATGGCGTCTCCTACATATACTGTCCCATACATTTGGAAGATACCCCTTCTAATAGGTGCCATTAATTCCATTTTCAAAATAAGGGTATCACCTGGTACAACTAACTTCTTAAATTTCACTTTGTCCATTTTAAGAAAGTAGGTGTTATACTCTTCAGGGTTCTCTACAGTCTTCAATGCAAAAATGCCACCTGTCTGAGCCAAAGCCTCCATCTGTAAGACTCCCGGGAATACAGGATTATCCGGAAAATGCCCTGTAAAGAATTCTTCGTTTGCCGTTACATTTTTAATGCCCACTACTTCTTTATCATTCAGTCGTATTATTTTATCCACTAGTAAAAAAGGATACCTATGTGGAATGAAAGATTTGACTTCTTGGACATCCATAAGTGCAGGCTCGGATGGATTATAAATCGGCTTGCCTCTTAATTTCTTCTGCTTCTGATATTTGGCCTTTAATACCTTGGCGAAAGCAATATTTCCTGTGTGACCAGGACGTCTGGCTATTATTCGGCCTTTGACTGGCATTTTAAGCAAGTATAAGTCACCGAGTAAATCAAGTAATTTATGTCTTGCTGGTTCATTGGCATACTTTAAGGTCAAGCCATTGAGAATGCCATTATCCACTATCACATCTTGGTCGACGTTAAAGTGCGCTGCTAATTCTTTGATTTTTTCATGGGGGTAGCCTTGTTGATTAAAGACTATCGCATTGTTCACCTTGCCACCTTTGATGATACCGCGCTTATGAAGTTCTTCCAGTTCATTGATAAAAACGAAAGTTCTAGACGGGGCTATCTCATCCTTGTAAGAGGTTTTTTCGCCATAAATGGCTACCTGCTTTCCTACTTTAGAATTATACTCTATAATAGAAGTTATCTCGCTTGGCTCGCCATCTTGTAGAGGCATGTAGATATATTCAGCGCCAGATACTTCATCCTTGAAGTTTATCTGCTCATCCAGCTGCAGAAATTCACGTTCTTCTTCCAGCTCCTTTATACCCGCAGCTAGTATCTTCTTTGCTATCAGTTCGGAAGACCCATCTAAAATTGGAATTTCAGGTCCGTCAATCTCTACAAT
>CAZIMH010000272.1:0-4329 GCA_964540155.1 uncultured Saprospiraceae bacterium | reverse complement strand
GATGAAAAAAACGTACTTGATAACAATTGGATTTTTATTTGTTTCTCTTGCTTGCTCTGCGCAATTAAAGTTTGGCGCTGGGATAACCCTAGCGGATTTTGATGAATTTGGGATACAAGGAAAACTTCTTTATGACCTAGAAGACAAAACTGATGTACCACTAGATGGCGCAGCTACCTTCTCCATTTATTTTATAGATCCAGGATCGGCATGGACATTAGATCTTGACGGTCATTATAGATTACTTACTATTTCAGATAAAGTAGAATTTGACCCTTTGGCAGGAATCCAAATATTAAGAGTGTCTGCATTTGGAAATGGTGATACCGATATCGGCCTTAATCTAGGAGGGCATTTTACTATAAACACAGATAAATATACAATCTATGCCCAACCTAAAATTACCATTGGCGGCATTGATGGACTCGTATTAGCGGGAGGCATTATGTTTTGATAAATGAATTATCGAGAATATAAAAAAGGGTCATTTTGATTTTATCAAAATGACCCTTTTTTATATCAAAGTTGGCTTATAATCTATCTAGACCGGAACCAATTCCAATCAAATTTTAGAAAGAGATTAAATCCAGTATTGAATGTATCAAAAGGATTATCTAAAACTTCCGTAAATCCTAATCCTAAGTCTAAGCCCCTAGAATAGTTATAATCGCCAATATAGAAAGCTTCTCTATGCCAGACTAAGTGACCTCCAATTATAGCATCGCCAACAAAACCTACATTAGCTCTTATGCCAATATAATTTTTTATGACTTTGTTCTTAAATGTCTTTTCCTTTGTTCCTAGGTAAATATTATAAGCGCCTCCCACATTGATACCTACATCAGCAGATTCAAACTCAGTATCACCAACACTATTGACGAATGTTTCAACTAAAGCCTGTAGGGAGGGACTAATTTCAAACTGGTTTTGATTAGGTTGAGCGAACCTAAATACCATACCTACAATTCCATCTCCTAAAAGAGAAACACCTATAGATCTTTGCTGTCCATATAGTGTTGGATTTAAATTATGGTCATCAGAATTAGATCTATTTTGAGTATAGATATTTGAAATACTTAGGAGAATCACTAAAGAGGCTAATAGTGTTTTTTTCATGTTCTTGATTTAGTTGAAATTCAATAATAAAAGTTTTCACAAATTTATGAAAGTATATAAGACGATTCTAATTCCTTGAACTGAAACCATTTCCATATATTGGATTCTTTTATACCCAGCTTAAGTGTAGAACCCTATAGATATGAAAAAGACTTTTGATATAACAGCTGCCTTATTTTGCTTTCTTCTACTTCCTCAATTTGCCTTTGCGCAGACTGCCAATGAAAAAATCGGATTAGATGAAAAAATAGATAAGGCCTTTGAACCCTTCTCAAATTTTTGTCAAGAAGTTGTATTCTTCACAATAGCGGATATTCCTGCAGTACTAATAATTCTCGTATTTGGAGCACTCTTCTTTACGATTGTTTTTGGTTTCATCAATATAAGAAGGTTTGGAACATCTATAAATGTAGTCAGGGGCAAGTATGATGAGGTGGAAGCACATGAAGGTGCTTATGATGACAATTTGCATAGTACGGATGGGGATTTGGAGGATACCATTAGAGATGAAAGTGTAGATGGAGAAGTCAGTCATTTCCAAGCTTTAGCCACAGCCGTTTCTGGCACTGTGGGTAACGGGAACATAGCAGGCGTAGCTTTGGCCATTGCGATTGGAGGACCAGGAGCGACATTTTGGATGATTATTTGTGGCCTCTTGGGTATGTCCACAAAATTTGTTGAATGTACTTTAGGTGTAAAATATAGAGATGTTAGTGCAGACGGAACGGTATATGGAGGACCGATGTATTATTTATCCAAAGGACTCACGGAAAGGGGGTTCCCTGCATTTGGGAAAGTGCTGGCTGTGATTTTTGCCGTTCTGTGTATTGGCGGCTCATTTGCTGGGGGTAATGCTGCCCAATCAAATCAAGCTGCCCAAGAAATAGTCTCTTTAATATACTCCAACCCAGATGACGTATCTGCGGCGGCTAAGACTATCGTTGGGGTTATCATGGCCATTTTCATAGGGATAATCATAATAGGAGGAATCAAGCGTATTGCCTCAGTTACAGAGAAAATCGTTCCCTTTATGGCTGGTCTCTACGTGCTGGCTTGTTTGTATATAATCGTGACAAATTTTGGTTATGTAGATGATGCTTTTGGCCTTATTTTCAAAACCGCATTTAACCCTCAAGCTGGACTCGGAGGTATGTTTGGTGTTTTATTACTAGGATTTAGAAGAGGTGCCTTTTCTAATGAAGCAGGCGCTGGATCTGCATCGATTGCGCATTCAGCTGTCAAAACAAAATACCCTGCATCAGAGGGACTCGTTGCCCTTCTTGAGCCATTTATAGATACAGTCGTTATTTGCACCATGACTGCCTTAGTCATCATTATATATAACTCAGGTGGCGTATTTGAATATGGAGATGCAGGAAACGGTGGCGTTCTTATAGACGGAATTGAAGTAAAGGGTGCTGGGATTACCTCAGCTGCATTTGCTAATTACATTCCATACTCTCACGTATTCTTGACTTTCTGTGTTGTGCTCTTTGCGGTATCTACTATGATATCATGGTCTTACTATGGTCAGCAATCATGGATGTATTTGTTTGGGAAAAGTAAAGTTTCAGACCTAGTGTACAAGGGAATGTTCCTACTATTTGTAGTAATAGGTGCAGCGGCTAACATGAAATCTGTTTGGGGATTTTCCGATGCTATGATACTGGGTCTTGTTTTTCCAAATATGATTGGCTTGTTCTTCCTTTTTCCAAAAGTTAAAGAAGAATTGTCTAAGTACCTCAGTGCTATCGGTAAGAAAGCGTAGGACATTTGACAGAAGTCGTACTACATCTTGGGACCAATCTAGGGTATAGATCAATCAACCTAGAATTGGTCAGAATAATGATATCTAATCATATAGGTGATATCATTAGTGAGTCTCATATCTATGAAACAGAAGCCTGGGGAAACACCAATCAGAATGATTTCCTCAATCAAGCACTGATTTGCAGCACACGGCTTCCTCCTTATGATATCCTCAATGAGATTCAAGATATAGAACAGAAAATGGGGAGAAAAAAAGCAGCACTCTGGGGGCCTAGAATCATAGACATAGACATCATTTTCTATGAACAAGAAATTATAGAAAATCCTAATCTAAAAATACCTCATCCACAGCTAACTAATCGTAATTTTGTGCTCAGACCACTGATGGATGTTTGCCCAGAGCATGTGCATCCTGTACTAAACAAAACTGTAAAGATTTTAGTGCAAGAATGTGAAGACAAGTCAAAGGTGGTACTATATAAATAAGCCAAAGTGGCGCTTACACACCTATGAGTCAAAAAATATTTCCATACAGATATGTCAGCATCGAGGGTAATATAGGTAGTGGGAAGACTTCACTTGTAGACAAGTTATCTTCTGAATTAGGTGCTAAGCAAATACTCGAGCAGTTTGCTGACAATCCCTTCTTGCCACTCTTTTACCAAGACCCAGAGCGATATGCATTTTCTGTAGAGCTGTTTTTTATGACAGAGCGGTATAAGCAATTACAGAAAGACCTCAGCTCAGGTGACCTATTCCAGCAATATATCTTCTCAGATTTCTTTTTCACGAAGTCCTTGTTGTTTGCAAGACAGAACTTAGCACAAGAAGAATACAAACTCTTTCAAATGCTCTTTTCAGTGCTTAGCAATACATTTGCAGACCCTGACATATTGGTATATCTACACCGAGATACTGAATATCTACTCAGTAATATCAAATCACGAAATCGCCCTTACGAGCAAGAGATAGAAGCAGACTACTTGACTAAAATTCAGAATTCATACTTCGAATACTTGAGAAATATAACTTCATACCCAGTGCTGATACTGGATATCAAAGACATGGATTTTGTGGGTAGTGAAACCCACTATGAAACCATTAAGTTCTTAGTTTCTAAAAAGTACCAACCGGGAGTGCATCGAATGACAGTGAGCTTTTAGGAATACAATCACTCAGGCTTCATCTGAGGGAATAATAGCACATCCTGTATACTAGAAGAATTAGTAATTATCATGCCCAATGTTGCCATGGATGATGCTATTGTGCGAGCAGAAGAAATTAGAGCAGGAATCAATCAATTAAACATAGAATATGCTCATCAAAAACTAGAAGCGATTACTGTCTCCATTGGAGTGAGTTGTTTTCCTGATGATGGTACTCAAGCAGATCAGTTAATTCACGCAGCAGACAAGGCTCTGTATCAAGCAAAAAAAGCAGGGC
>CAZIMH010000271.1:0-4369 GCA_964540155.1 uncultured Saprospiraceae bacterium | reverse complement strand
TGGCTTGCATTCCAGTGGCAGAAGAGTTGTGGGGTATTTTGGGTTTGTCATCATCCTTCAGGCTAGGATGGCTATAGTAAGTTCGGCCACCTGAGAAAGGGTCATCCTTTTTAGCTAGCAGCTGTAGCATAAGTTGCTCAGGGGTAACGCCTAAGCCAAGTAGCATAGCATCATCTCTGTAATAGGGGAAGGCATAATCCTGTGACCCTAGTTGCATGCCTACAGCTAACTGTATCGCTTCATGACCTCTTGATGTGGCGTGGACGTACTTAGATACAATCTTGAAATTCTCTTCATATAACTCAGCCATAGATTTGGCAGTACTCATCAGTAGATAGCCTTTGGCCAGAATGTCATTGTTCAAGGTGTTTTTTGATATTTTCTTCGCCTTTAATTCCTGAGTTTTCATTGGGATTGTTTTCTTGTTACACGTTCTCTAAAATTGCCGCATATCCTTGACCGACACCTACACACATGGTTACTAAAGCATATTTCTTATTTGTAAGTTTTAATTCATGTGCAGCAGATAATGTAAGTCTTGTTCCTGTCATGCCTAATGGATGTCCGATTGCTATAGCACCTCCATTGGGATTGATACGTGGGTCGTCGTCCTTAAGTCCCCATTCTCTGATGCAAGCCAAGGCTTGAACAGCAAAAGCTTCATTGAGTTCTATAACATCGATATCATCCATCGTTAAGTTAGCCTTTGCTAGCGCTTTTTCTGTGGCCTTCACTGGACCTATTCCCATTATGCGAGGTTCCACTCCGACGACTGCAGATGATACGATGCGTGCCATTGGCTTGAGATTATAGTCGGCTACAGCTGTATCTGAAGCTACTATAACAGCAGCCGCTCCATCATTCAGTCCAGAGGCATTGCCAGCGGTGACGGTGCCCTCTTTTCTAAAAGCAGGTCTTAACTTTGCTAAGATTTCAGCGGTGGTTGTAGGTCTAATAAATTCATCTTGCTCAAAGGAAATGGGGTCCTTTTTTCTCTGAGGTATAGATACTGGAATAATCTCTTTGGCTAATCGACCGTTGCTTTGGGCTTTACCTGCCTTTTGCTGAGACCAGGCGGCAAACTTATCTTGATCTTCCCGGCTGATATTAAATTTGTCATATAGATTTTCTGCAGTCATACCCATACCATCTGTCCCATACATCTCATGTAACTTGGAATTAACGAAGCGCCAGCCAAAGCTGCTATCATGCATCTGAGCATCTCTCCCAAAGGGTTTAGACACTTTAGATATTACCCATGGGCCTCTGGTCATATGCTCCACACCTCCCGAGATAAATAAATCACCATCACCTGCTTTGACAGCACGATTGGCATGTATGATAGACGAGAGTCCTGACGAACAAAGTCGATTAACTGTTTCACCTGGAACAGTAAAGGGTAGACCTGCCAAGAGCAAACACATTCTTGCTACATTCCTATTGTCTTCTCCAGCTTGATTAGCACATCCTAGAATTACATCATCATATGCTGATTTAGGAATGGAAGGATTTCTATCTACTAAGGCCCTTATCACATGGGCTCCCAAGTCGTCTGTCCTTATGGTTGAAAGTGTACCAGTAAACTTTCCGATAGGTGTTCTTATCCCGTCTATTATGTATGATTCCATATTTCTCAAATATAACCAAACTAACAACTGTTTGTTAGCTCACATGTTGGCTAATTTTTGTCGAAAACACAAACGGATAGCCATTCCAGATGTCAACATAAGTTTACGCTATCGCTACATCCTTCCTCATGGCCATAATAAAAAAGAGGCTGACACTAATGCGTCAGCCTCTAATTATAACTTCTTATAGTATAATTACCTGGTTACTATATACTCACATACAGAGGAATCAGTGTCATCCGAAACTTCAAATCTAAATGTCAACATATCTCCATCTAATTCTACATCTAATTCAAATCTTATTCCGTCTTCCTCATCTTGTTGATTGAAATTGCATCCATTAAAGGGTAGGGGATCAAACTCAGTAGTGCCAGAAGAAGTTTCTATAAAGTATATCAGCATATCTGTACCTGCAGCACTCACAGTCATTGTAGCATCCGCTATCTCGCCATTACAATCTTCTGTTCCGGTGTAAGTGCCAACCCAATCAGCTTGTAGACAATCATCGTCTCCTCCGCATGAGGCTAAAGTAAAAAGTAGCGCAAGGATTAAAAATAAATTAGATTTCATAGTTGTTAAAGTTTATTTACAATAAAATAATGTCCTAGTTTTGATCAATTGGATTTCGGAAATCAAAAAATCTGCTATAAGAAAATTGGAGTTGAAGCATTCTATTAGAAGAGTTATTTAACTATGAAGATATATAGTAAATTTATATATATAAATTTATTTCTACTTGTTTTAAGTATAGGGAAGACAGATACTCCATCGAGGCACCCCCTCACTATATAGCTATAATAAAAAAGAGGCTGACACTAATGTATCAGCCTCTTATTACAATTTTATAGTATACTTACCTTGTTACTGAATATTCACAAACAGAGCTCTCAGAACCTGCTGAAAATACAGTGTTAAGTGTCAAATCATTTCCATCTAAATCAACGGATAAATCCAAGCTAAAGGTACCATCATCATCAGACTGATTAACATTACATCCATCAAATGGTAGTGGATCAAATGTAAGCGTAGATGCGTCAGTTTCAATAACAAACACAATATTGTCCTCGCCTGATGCAGTCACAACTACAGTCGCGTCTGCTGTCTCGCCATTACAATCTTCTGTTCCGGTGTAAGTGCCAACCCAATCAGCTTGTAGACAATCATCGTCTCCTCCGCATGAGGCTAAAGTAAAAAGTAGAACAAGAATTAAAAATAAATTAGATTTCATAGTAGTTTAAAATTTATATAAGTAAAAAATTAGTCTTTATTTATGGTCCATTGGGTTTTTAGCTAGCAAAAATGAGCTATAAGAATATTTGGAATTGAAGCTTTCTAATAGGAGGTTGTCAATTTATCTGTAAAGATAAATAATAAATTTTATTATATGTTTTGCAGCTTGTTTTATCTATAAGGGCAGTTACTCTATCGCCGCACCACTCTCATCGTATGTTAAAATAAAAAAGAGGCTGACACTAATGCATCAACCTCTTATTATATTTTATAGGATAGTTATCTTGATACTACTTACTCACAGCTCGTACTCTCAGAGCCTGTAAAAAAATACAATGTTGGGTGTCAATGAATTCTCTTTTATAAGTCTCCTAAAGTTCTACTGTTCTATCGCGGCTGCTAACCCATCAGTCAAAAATGCCATTCGGACTAGCGTAGGATCATCGAGTGTATGCAATCGAGCACCTTCCCCAGTTATATCATAGACTTCTCCAGCTTCATCTTGGAAGATATTTCGGATGTCTATTGTAATATCTATTGGGTCAGATAGATCATTTACATTAAGGGAGATAGGTCGCATGACGGCATTTGACCCTAGGTGTAATGTGAATGACTCTCCATTATCAGTGATGCCATTTTGATTGTAATCTATGATGCCTTCCAATTTGATAAAGACGAAACTTTCCCAAGACCTCCAATACTCCGCTGAGCGGGAAAGTGGGCTGGTGGATCTGTAATCTTCTGGAACAGTAGCATTTTGAGCTTCATTAAGACCAACATTAAATCTGAGCTGGTTCACATCTGTGAGGTCAGTACTTCCTAAATTGAGTGACAATCCTTCAGTAGCTCCTTCTACACTGATGTGTGAATCTGTCATATCAAGATATTCTACTTCTGATACCACTTCTGAATTTCCAGCAGCATCTGATAGTGTCATGTCGGACACAAAGAAACTGACTCTCTTCATCTGCATGATTTCTCCATTAGGATAGGTCACATCTTGGAACATAACGAGTGGATTACCATCATACTCCAATTTGAAGTTGAGTTCTACACTAGGTGTGTTATCAGAACCACATGAAATGAAAAGACAAACGCTGAAGACAGAAAAGAGGAGAAGAAGACGATTGGTCATGATTTTTTATTTGCTTGAAGAACATTAACGTAAATATTCAATGAATTGATTTACAAATATATGAGTATGTAGATTTATAAAAAGTGTTAAGTATGGATGAAGACATATTGGTTTATTGTAAACCATTAATAATCAATGGGAATAGCACTTGTATTCTTTCTTTCTGAGAGCGAAAACCTAGATTCTACCTTGCCAATATTGGGGATGATAGAGAGTTTTTCCATGATAAAGGCGTTATAAGCTTTTATGTTTTCAAGCACCAATTTCAGCATCACGTCTGCATCTCCACTAATGTGATGACATTCTATAACTTCTGGAAATTGTGTGACTGCTTCAATAAAGCTATTCAAAGCATTTTTACCATGTTGGCTGATAG
>CAZIMH010000270.1:0-4403 GCA_964540155.1 uncultured Saprospiraceae bacterium | reverse complement strand
GAACATCTAGTAATGTAGAATAATTCATTAATGAATAGAAACATTTTCAACATGAACTGAGTAATACGCATCTCACCGGATGAGCTTGAAGATATATTCTCTTTAATGATTCTCGCCATTTTTGGATTGGCTTCTTTCTGATGATAGTAGCTTGCTATCTCGGCAGCGTCTGCCATAGTCTTTAAATCAGAATTCCGATATTTACGAGGATTTTTTTCTCTTCTTATCGCTGCCGTGACTACATTATTATTACACCATACTCCATATTGACGTCTTAGTGGGTCGAACTGATCTGGGAGCAACCTAATTAAGTTATGGAACGCTTTACTTACATTCTTCGCAATATCAGGATGAAAGCGAAGCGTCCTATTATCCATAAAAGGTGTTGGATGTTTTTTATTTAGATCGTCAAAAGTCTTAGTTAGTAAGTCATAAGATTTGAGATAGACTTGGTCACTTTGATGTGTCGGTAAAGTTTTTGTAAAAGCTATTATATGTTTTAATCTAAGATTATTTGTTTTACTGGCTAAGAGTTTTTCTAGAGTACTATTTAGTTTGTTTACTACTAAAGTGACAATTTGATTATAGGAAGGGTCACTTGGATTGATGCCGTACAATGGTTGACTGTTGAATAAGCTGAGGTCTTCTGATTCTAAATATTTTCTAATATTAGGATTTTGGAATATCACCGTGTGTAAAGCCAAATCCTTTTCTAAATCAGCAAACAATTCTAAAACACCATTTTTGTCTAATTCTCTACTTCCTATCCGTATGGTAGAATTCGATTCAAACTGAAAGTGCAGAAGTATTTCTTTTTTGACGCCATAGATATCACCTGCATAAACCTTTTCAAGTTGATCTTCATTGAATATAGTAAGTGGACAGAGGTATGACATTATTGGATTCCTGTACTATCGCTTTTGAATAAGTCATTGTTATCTTTCTCTTCATTTTTCATCAGATGTGCTAGCTTATTGCAGATTTCATTTAATTTGATGAGGTTATTACGTTCTACTGCAATTTCCCCTTCCGCTATAAGTTTGTTAGCAGCGCTTTTATCTTGATACTTATGAAATTTCAGAAAGGTATAGCCCAACTTTATATCTTCTAGGGTGGTAGGAGTCCTCCTATGGATTCGACTACTAATACTTTTTAATTGATTGGTATACATCTTTATAGATGTGATGCTACCACCGCTGATAAAATTGTTTTCTTGTTCGATTATTCTATCGAATTCTGCACGATCATTTTCTTCTGCATTTGGATCTTGCAGTACACTCTTTAAGTTCTTCTTGGCGTCATAATATTTCTTTACAGCAGAAGAAAACATGGATACCCCAAAGACCTTCTGTATTTCTTTTCCTAGTTTTCTTTTCTTAACCTCTAATACATATATTTCGTCTGTGCTCTGGCTTTTTTCTACAGATTGGATTTCACCTCTCAGGGATTCTATTTTAATTGTAAGCTTATGTACTTCTGCAGCCTGCTCATAGTTGCCTTCTCTTTCTAGAATTTTCAATTTAGTGTTGAGGTTAGTAGTGAAGGTCCTGAGCTCATTAATTATTCCTTCTTTTGTTACGTTGACTTCTGATGGGCTAAATGTATTTTCGAATTCCTGATCTGTCATGATAAGATAGGATGCCACTTTTATGTCTCTAGATTCAGATATCTCAAAGGTCAATTCTATATCTGATCCTTTTATTAAATCACGGTCTAACTGATGTCCTGATATTTCGATCATGCCGATAAGTTTGTTGGCTGCTGGTATAGAATCTATATCTCCTTCAAAAACTTTGATTTGGATTTTTTCATCAGTGTCTTTTTTAATTGAAGTTGACATTTGTTTTGTGATTGTTTTTTTGAGAGGCAGTATGTCATTCTTCTTAAAGATAGGGTCTAGGTAAGTTGTATTATGTGCGACAGCATCTAACTCCAGACAGATGTTATTAGGTAAGGGTTGGCCATCTATCGAAAACATACCTTGAGAGATATTGATTGTTTCCGTATATACCTGATTCCCTTGGTGATCAGTAATGATAAAGTCGAATACATTTGCAAGATTGGAAAGCAAGGGCACTGTCTCAGATATGAGTGGTTTAAGCATATTTAGCCCACTGTCATATCCACCATCTGATCGTCTGATTCTATAGTGATGCTCGTTCAGTTCAGGACTCTTAGCGAGTATAATGGCTGTTGTCTGTTTTGTTATCCTATCGTAGGCTAATTTGAATAATTGTTGTGTTTGGGCATCAGATGCCTTGCTGAAGCTACTTGAAGCAGGAATTGATTTGGCGACTGTTCTTGTTTTCATGCCAGCATAATAAGCTGCCCCAGCTGCTACTGCAATAGTGGGGTCTACTTTAGTGCTAATTTCAATATTGAATTTTTCCTTTAGCTTTTGAGCTACCAGAGGTATGTATGTAGATCCACCTATCAGTAAGATGCATTTGAGATCTCTATCTGACAGGTTATTCCTATCTAGAATTTCTTGTATCATATCCGTGGTTCGATCTATGATAGGTCCAATTATCCGTTCGAATGTAGCTCTGGTAAGCTCAAGGTAGACCTCTATTTCTTTTCCAGTTGCATCTATAATTTCAAACTCTATTTCGGCAACTTCTGTAGCTGATAATACTTTTTTGGCTTCTTCAGTTAAGTACAGTAGTTTCTGATATAATTTATTGTATCTGCCAGATGAGTTAATTAGCTCTCTTTTTAAATCGATAAAATCGCCAAGGTTTTCAAGTTTTGGTATGATAAATTCGCTAATAACCGCTCTGTCGAAATCTACACCTCCGAGAAAATTGTCTCCTTCGTGATCACTGATTTTCATTTCGTTGTCGCGGATTGTTGTTAGCGCTACATCAAAGGTGCCACCCCCTAAATCATAAACTAGCCACTGACCGGACTCTATATCAAAAGAGGCGCGATTAGCGAAAGCGAGTGAAGCAGCAATAGGTTCTTGGAGTAGCACGACCTCTTTGAATCCAGCCTTGTAGCCTGCTTTCTTAGTCGCATTAGATTGGATTGTGTCAAAAGCCGCTGGAATAGTAATCACAGTCGCATCTGGCACCTCTCCTTCTTTGATAAAGTTTTTGAGTTCTTTTAATACCAATGCTGATAATTCGATAGGACTTATCTTCTCGTGGCGATCAGTAATGTCAAATGTTTCCGAAGTACCCATCTTTCGCTTGAAGCTGCCAAATACATTTTTTGAATTTTTATTCAGCACTTCTTTGGCCTTTTCACCTACTATAATTCTCTCTCCCTTGAAAGCTACTACAGAAGCAATCGTCTCTTTTAAGGTGGTTGGATTTTTATAGATGCGCAATTCGCCGTGCTCATATTTTGCAATTGCAGAATTGGTTGTTCCTAGGTCAATTCCAAAATTTATTGTGCTACTCATCTGAAGTGGATTTAGATTCTGCAATGACGATACCTCTCTGTATTAATTCATTGCCAGAAGTTTCTGTCTTGTATACTATGGGCTTGATAACCTCAGAGATGATAAGATTGTCAGTAGATTCGCCAGAGATTGATGCCTCGCAATCAAATCTGGTTTCATCATAAGCTTCACCAAGTGGATTTTGTACCACGATTTTGATGCCTTCAAGTGCTCTTCCAATCCTGGTGAAATTTCTTTCGACGCCATCAAAGGATTCTTGCGACTTTAGCTTGCTCTCTATAAGGTGGAGCTGATTGATTATCTTGAGAATGGACTCGTTGTTCATTACCTAACTTTAGTTTGAAGAGTCTAAAATAATTTAATTTATAAAATTTGGTCTTCATCGCATAATGTGTTTTGTTTTAATTTGATTTCACTCTTCACTTAGAGATATGAACCTAATTTCTATCATTAAGCAACCGATTATTGCTTGGAGGATGTTATCTTGTACATCTCTTTAATAGAAAATAAACCATGAAACTTAGAATAATACTCTTTTTTCTAGCCCTATCTACAGTGAATTTTGCACAAGTAGATGATATGCTCGTCGGCAAATTGATAGACCAGGTAGAATCTGAAGTCATAGAATGGCGACGTCATTATCATGAACATCCGGAGCTATCTAATCGTGAATTTAACACCGGTAAACATATCGCTCAAGAACTAAGGAAGTTAGGTCTTGAAGTGGAGACAGGCATCGCTATCACAGGTGTGGTAGGTGTATTGGATTCTGGAAAGCCTGGGCCTGTTATAGGTCTGCGTGCTGACATAGATGGGCTGCCAGTAACAGAAAGGACACCGGTGCCCTTCGCTTCTAAAGCCACAGATGAGTTTCTAGGCGAAGACGTGGGGGTCATGCACGCCTGTGGTCACGATACCCATATTGCCATGTTACTTGGTACTGCAAAAGTCCTGACACAAATTAAGGACCAATTAACTGGTAAAGTTGTTTTTGTTT